>JBGOTC010000017.1:0-19682 GCA_041476305.1 Terriglobia bacterium | reverse complement strand
TTCTTCGGAGAAGAAGACGGCGGAGCTGGCCGGCACGCTCACCTGGGCGGAGATCCCGCGCGACGACAAGGCTTTCCTCGATTTCCTTGATGAGGTCGCCGCCGTGCTCGATTTGCCCGCGGCGCCGCCGCCCACGCCGGGATGCACATGGTGTGCCTACCGTGAAGCCGCGCGCCAGAAGTTGTACTAGCCGATTTACGCGCGCAGTTCGTCCGCCCGCCAGTTGGTAACCATCTTCTTAATGGCTTCGCGATTCTCAATTTTCTCGTCGAGGGTCTTTCGCGCGAGCCCCGGCAATTCCGCATCGCTGGCGAAACGCAACGCAATCAACTGGTCCGGCGTGAAATCTGGAATGCGCGAACGAAGTTCGGAAGGCAACAAGCTGGCCATCCGCAACCGCTCTTCCAGCCGGATGACGCGGTCCTGCACCTTGTTGGCGAAGAGACGCGCGGAAAGGAAAAGCACCACGAAGGCAAACGCCACCAGCGCGGAAATGATCGTGTCGGCGGATTGAACCTTGATCACGTGGTAGACGTTCCAGCCGAAGTTCACCAGGAAAATCGGGCCGGCCACAAAGTGATACAGAGGCACCCACCTGCGGTGATTGGAATAATTCTGACTCATGCGATTCCCTCCCTGAATTGAATTTGAGCCCTAGCGTCCCGGAGATTGCGGTCCATCGGTGCAAATAGTTTCACGTGAAACAATTTGCACACGACGAACAAACTGCATGACTTAGATTCCCTGAATCGCCAAATTGATTCGCGCAAGAGAACAATTCGAAACGGCTGGGCTTTCGAATGCCTCAGTGAGCGGTCATGTCATTCTTGAAAACTTTCCCATCCTTCATCACGAACCCCACGTGCTCCATCGCCTTGATGTTCTGCAGCGGGTTCTCGCTGACGGCGATGATGTCCGCGAATGCGCCGCGGGCGATGACTCCAATCTTCCCTTTCATATCCAGCATCTCCGCCGGCCGTGATGTGGCGGAAATAATCGCTTCCGAGGGAGACATCCCGAATTCAATCATCTTCGAGAATTCCTGCGCGATGGAATCGGTCCACGGGAACCCGCCGACATCGGTCCCGAACACAATCTTTACGCCGGCCTTCATGGCCTTCTGAAATGAGGGGCCATGCACCTCCACGCGCTTGCGGTCGCGGATTCCTTCGGGCGTGCCCGCCGGCCCGGGATGGTAGTAGTAAACCGAGAGCGTCGGGCAATACCACGTTCCCTGCCGCACCATCTGCGCCACGTTCGCGTCGGTGAGCTCGAGCCCGTGCTCGATGGAATCGCAGCCGCCATCGAGCGCGCGCTGCATGCCGATTCCGTTATAGGCATGGCACGCGACTTTCTTGTGCCAGCCGTGCGCTTCGTCCACAATCGCGCGCAATTCCTCCACCGTCAGCGTGGGCTGTGAAACCAGATTGCCCGCGTCATCCACCCAGGAGCGGTGCGTCATATAAACCTTCAGCCAGTCGGCGCCGTTATCGAGCTGCTCGCGCGCCGCCTTGCGCGCTTCCACGGGTCCGTCTATGAGCTGCGCGCCCTTGGGCACTGTAATTTCAGGCGCGTATTCTTCCAGCGGATATCCACCCGTGGTGGAAATCGCGCGCGTGGATGCAAAGATCCGCGGCCCGGGAACGAAACCCTTTCCCACCGCCATCTTCAGGCCGATATCGCCATAGCCCGCGCCTTCGGTTTCCACATCACGAACGGTGGTAAAGCCCTGCTCAAGCGCGCGCCGGGCGGAAACGCTGGCGCGGATGGCGCGATAAGAAATGGGATATTTCAATAGCTGCACATCGTAGCCGCCCTCACTGGGCTCTTCGCCCTGTAGAAACAAGTGCGTGTGCGATTCTATGAGCCCGGGCATCACCGTGGCGCGGGAAAGATCAATCACGCGCGCGCCCTGTGGGATGGTGACGGAGGCGGCGTCGCCGACGGAATCAATCCGGTTGCCGCGGATCACGATCACCTGGTTCATGCGCGGCGCGGCGCCTGTGCCGTCAATCAGCGCGCCGGCACGAATCGCCGTGACCTGCTCCACCGGTGCATTCTGCGCGGAAGAACTCCGCGCCAAGAATGGCGCGCCCACAATCAAGATAATTGCCAGGGAGAGAAGCGCGGGCCTTGAATAATTCCTCATGCATGCCTCCAATGATTTCTAAGCTGCGGCGGGTCGCTTCCCGGCAGCCGCGCCGGTATAGCGCAAAAGCAAAACGGTAATGTCATCGGCTTGGTGCGCGCCGCGCGCGAACTGCTGCACGGATTCCAGGATGGCATCCTGCAGCTCGGCCACTGGTTTCGACGCGTGCGACGCGACTGCTTCCTTCAAGCGTTCGATTCCAAACTCCTTTTGTTCCGGATCCATCGCTTCGCTCACACCGTCGCTGAAGAGCACCAATGTATCGCCCGGCTGCAGCTGCACCACGGAGCTTGCAAACTCCATGTCCGGAATCAGCCCGACGGGACAGGACGCCGCGGGGTATGGCGCCTCAGCCTTGGCGTTGCGAATCAGGAGCGGTGAAGGATGGCCCGCGTTGATGTACTCGAGCTGGCCTTCCGCATCGAGCGTGCCGAAAAACATGGTGGCGTAACGCTCCACCTGCGCGTGGTCGCATAGGAAGCGATTGATGTGCGCGAAAGTTTCGGCGGGGTGCTGGCCAAACGTCGTCGCGGAAAGCGCGCCCTGCAGCATGGTGGTCATCAGCGCCGCGCCGAGGCCCTTGCCCGAAACGTCCGCGAGCACGAACGCGATGCGGTTCTCGCCGAGGTCGAAGAGGTCGAAATAGTCGCCTCCCACTTCCAGGCACGATTGGTTGGTGCCGGTGACTTCGATGTAGGGATAGCGGTGAAACTCGCGGGGCAGCAGCGCGCGCTGGATGTCGCGCGCGATTCCGATTTCGCGCTCCAATCTTTCGCGCTCGCGTTCGCGCTCCACCAGACGCGCATTTTCCATCACGCTCGCGGCTTCCACGGCCACCGCATCCAGGATTTGGCGCTCCAGCTTCGAGAACGCGGTGGGGCGCCGGCTATCCATATAAAGGACGCCGAGGAGTTGCCCTCCCAGCGCACCCTGTCGCGCGCCCGCGGCGCGGTCCTGGCCCATGGCGAAAAGTGGAATCACGACGACGGCGCGCAGGCGCTGCGCGATGATGCTTTGCGCAGCCTGCAAATTCTGGTCGGCGAGCGCGACGTCCTCGGTCACGATGCCGCGCTTTTGTTCCAGCGCCAGGCGAATCGCCGTCTGCGTAGGCTCCACCCCTTCCGTCGGCAATGTGACGGATCCCCGCTGACGAGCGAGACGCGCGCGCATTACGCCGTCCACTCCCGGCTCGAGCAGGAGCCCGCGGTCGGCGTCGGTGAGCTGGATAGCGGTGTCCACCATGTTCGCGAGGATGGTGTCGAGCGGCATGTGGGAGTGCAGCAGCGCGGTCGCTTCCAGGAGCAGGTTTAACTTGCGCAATCCGCCCGCGCCGGTTTCCGTCGCCGTCAGGTGCTCCATGCGGTCAAGGAGTTTCGGCAGCGAGGCGGTGTCCGCGCGGAAGACCAGTTCGTAGGAATCCGGCAAGCCGAAATTAATGGTGTCGCCGTCTTTCAGCGCGGCGGCTTCCTCGGCTTTCTGTCCGTTGATGAAGAGCCCGCGTTTCTGCCCGCGGTCTTCCAGACGGAAGCACTGGCCATCAAACACGACAGCCGCGCACTGGCGCGAAATGCGCCGGTCGGAGAGTTGCAGGTGGTTGCCAGTCTCGGCGCCGCGGCCGATGAGGAACGGGGATTGATCAACGCGCTTCAGGGAGCGCGTGCCGTCCGGTGAGACCACTTCCAGCACCGCTTCCGGCATCCGTGGAATGATGACGGTTTCTGACATATTTTGCTCTTGGGCCGGACATGGTATCACGTCTCCGGCGCGGTAGCGCCAGTGCGAAACCAGATCTCTCATCTACCGGGGCTTGATTCAGAATTGTGTGTCGCGAGCGGGATTGAATTGAAGTGTTCGAAACATTCTTAGTGCTAATTCCTGCTGAGTACTCGAAAGGTCGTTGGCGGAGAGATTGAGCGAATGTGACCCGACGATATTCTGGACATATATGCCTGTAATACCGTGGCCCGAGGTTTTGGGGCTAACTATTCTTGCTCTAAGTCTCCCTACGAATGTCTCATCAACTAGATATTCTGAACTCTCCAAGTCATCGAGGTGGTTTGAGTTTTCACCATAGTCAGAATACAAAACAAAACCGTCGCCGCTGAATCTCCCCACATAGGAATCAATCCCCATCGACACTTGGAATTTCCAGCCTGGCGGGGCAGAAATCGAAAACGGCCCGGCGTCCAGCTTTTGCCACTCTGTCGAGGGCTTGACGACGTTATCCGTCGCATGCGAGCACCCACCTAAAGAGAAGCTCGCCATACAAATCAGGCTTCCAGCCAAAACGAATGGTCCAAGTCGTCTCAAGCGGATTCCCGCCTTCCCCGGTATCGAGACTAGTTCCAACGTGGCGAAAACACAATCTGTGACGTTCTCTTCCGGATGAGAGCGGATGTACAATCCTCCGCGGATGACTTTTCTCTGCTGCACAAGACAGGGGGGACCATGCGCAGAAAATTCTTTTATCTATCATTAATGTCCATCGTCGCGGTTCTGCTGGCTATCGCACCGGGCGATGCCGGGCGCCGGGCGCAGCAGGAACCCGCGCTGCCCTATTCCCCCAGCCTGGATGTGACCAGCATGGACCCGACCGTGGACCCCTGCGTGGATTTCTACCACTACGCGTGCGGCGGATGGCAGAAGAGAAATCCCATTCCACCCGATCAGACCTCATGGTCGGTTTACGCCAAGCTGTTTCAGGACAATCTGAACTTCCTCCACGGCATTCTGGAGACGGCGGCAGCGCGCACGCAGGGCCGCGACATCGTGACGCAGGAAGTCGGCGACTTTTACGCCGCGTGCATGGATGAGGCCGGAGCGGAAAAGCGCGGGCTCGCCGCAATCCAGCCGCAACTCGATGCCATCGCCAAATTGAAGTCCGCCGCGGAATTGCCCGCGCTGATCGCGCGGCTGCAGCTCGATTACGGCGGGTCCATTCTTTTCTCCGCGAGCGCGGGGCAGGACCCCGACAACTCGGAGCAGATCATCCCGGACCTGGATCAGGGCGGGCTGGGACTTCCCGACCGCGACTACTACACGAAAGAGGATCCGAAATCTAAAGAAACCCGCGAAAAATACATTCAGCACGTGCAGAAGATCTTCCAACTGATGGGAGAGAACGCGGAAGCCGCCAAGCGGGAGGCCGACACGATTCTGCGGCTGGAGACCGCGCTCGCGAAGGCTTCCCTCACGCGCGTGGAGCGGCGCGATCCCTATAAGTTGAAGCACAAGATGAGTGTCGCTCAACTGAGCCAGGTGGCTCCGAAATTCGATTGGAAAGCGTATTACCGCGAGGCCGGTTATCCCGCGTTTGCCGTTCTGAATCTCGACACACCGGAATTCTACAAGGAGCTGAACGCGAGGCTGGCTGCGGAGCCCATCGACACTTGGAAAACGTATTTGCGTTTTCACGTCGTCAATGCGGCTGCGCCCTATCTTTCGTCCGCATTCGTCCAAGCAAACTTCGATCTCTATCGGGCGTATCTGCGCGGCGTGAAGGAACAGCAACCGAGATGGAAGCGCTGCGTCTCCTACACCAACCACTCACTCGACGATGCCCTGGGAAAGGTTTACGTGGCGCGGGTCTTTTCCCCGGAAATAAAAAAGAGCACCTTGGAGATGGTCAAACATATTGAAGACGCCATGGGAGAGCGCATCCGCGGCCTCGACTGGATGAGCGCGGCGACCAAGGCGCAGGCGCTCGAAAAGCTGCGCGGCATCCGCAACAAGATCGGCTTCCCCGACAAGTGGCGCGATTACAGCTCTATCCGCATCGCGCGCGACGATTTCGCGGGCAACATGCTGCGCACCACTGAATTTGAAAGCCGCCGGCAGATCAACAAGGTCGGCAAGCCGGTGGATCACGGCGAGTGGATGATCCCACCCACCACCGTTGACGCTTATTACGACGCGCAAATGAATGACATCAATTTCCCCGCGGGAGTGCTGCTGCCGCCGCTGTTCGATCCGCGGATGGACGACGCACCGAATTACGGCAACACCGGCGGCACCATCGGACACGAACTGACGCACGGCTTCGATGACGAGGGCAGCCAGTTCGACGCTAAGGGAAACCTGCGGAACTGGTGGACGGAAGAGGACCGCAAGAAGTTTGAGGCGCGCACCCAGTGCGTGGCGGACCAATATGCCCAGTACATTGTGGTGGACGATGTGCACATCAACAGCAAGCTCACGCTGGGCGAGGATGTGGCCGACCTGGGCGGCGAGATCCTGGCCTATTTGGCCTGGAAGGCAGCGACTAAGGACAAGAATCTGCAAACCATGGACGGCCTGACGCCGGAGCAACGGTTCTTCATCGGCTTCGCACAATGGGACGCCGCCAACGAGCGCCCCGAGGACCTCCGCCTGCGGGCCGCAACCGATCCGCACTCCCCGGCGATGTACCGCATCAACGGAGTGCTTGTGAACATGCCGGAGTTCGCGCGCGCGTTTTCGTGCAAGGCCGGTCAGCCGATGGTCAAGCCGCCGGAGAAAGTCTGCAAAGTCTGGTAGGACATTGCCGGTGTTGGCGAATGGCTTATGAACACGAAGCGAAAGATCATCGTCTACATCGCGACCAGCGCCGACGGCTACATTGCAAGGCCTGACGGCGATGTGGAATGGTTGAATCGCCGGCCCCGAAATGTGGGCTACGGCATCAAAGCGTTTTACCGGACGATTGACACCATCCTTTGGGGACGTAAGACGTACGACTGGGCTCTTGCTTATCACAAAGAGAAGGGCATAAAAGGCGGGATTTTCGACACCAAGCTCGCCAATTACGTTTTTTCCCGGAACCCTCCGAAGCAGGGGGCCCCGGGAGCGGAATTTGTTTCGGGCCCGGTGAAGGAATTTGCGCAGCGGCTGCGCTCCACGCCGGGGAAAAATATCTGGATGATGGGCGGCGGTGGGTTGATCGCCTCATTCCTTGACGCCAACGAAATCGACGTGTTCGACATTCACGTCATTCCCACCCTTATCGGCGAGGGCATTCCGCTAATCGCTCCACGGCATCGCGACGTGGCGCTGCGCTTGCATTCGGTCAAGAAGTACCCAGATGGCGCCGCCCGGCTGCGATACTCCATCGCGAAATAGCTGAAGGCAAATGAAACTAAGGGCGCGCCCCTGAATGAGGAGCGCGCCCGAATTGCAATCCCGCTGGCAGGGGACCTAATTCCCTTCCGTTGCGGGAACTGAAATTGTTGTCAAACTACTTGTTGCGAGCGGCCGTAAAGTCGCGTGGCGGCCTATCGCCAGTGGTCGCGGTGCCCTTCATCGTATCGCCGGAAACTTCTGCCTTGTAAACGGTTACGATTTCAGGAGCGCCTTCACCACGTCCCGCACGCTTGACAGTCCAGGTCACTGTGTTTCCCGAAACGCTGCCTTCGAATGAAACTTCGCCGCCGCGTCCGGATTGAGTTCCTGTGACCTTTGCGCCGTCCTGCTTAAATGTGACTGTCGGAGGCGGAGGAGGCGTACCGCCACCGCCGGGGGCCCCACCGCCACCACCACCGCCGCCACCGCCCGCAGGCGGGGCCATGGTGAGTGTCCATGTTCCTGCGACGTTGGCGTCGGGTGCGGCTTGAACCGCCACGACCACGAGCATCAACGCGCATGCGCATAGCGCAGCAAGAATTAATCCTGTCTTCTTCATATTGGAGTCTCCTCGATTTGCGAAATCATGCATGAGATCGGGCCCACGACCCTGCCGCTGGACAAGTGCCGGGCGCAGCCCCCCTTTTGGTACCTGTGGAGTAGACGTACCCGCTTGCTGCCAGGTTCCAGTGAACCGCCGCCTTGGAGACTGGAGTTGAAGTCAGACTACTTCTTGCGTTCCGCGGTGAAGTCTATCGGCCCTCGGCCCCGCATGGAAGTAGTCAAAGTGCCCTTCATCGAATCTCCCGTAACGGTAGCCCTGTAGGTGCGTGTTATTTCGTTGCCGCTGGCGGTCACCGTCTTATAACTCCAGCTAACATCGTTTCCCGACACCGTTCCCAGAAACTGGATTTCGCCGCCGCCCCGCGCGGTCAATGTCCCGGACAACTTGTTGCCATCCTGTTTAAATACAGCCGTCGTAGGTGGCATGGGCGTATCGCTGGCTCCTCCCCCCGCTGGAGGAGTAAATACAATCGTCCACGTGCCGGCAACATTGGCATCGGGCGCGGCTTGAACGGACACCACCACGAGCAAGAATGCGCAGGCGCATAGCGCAGCTAGAATTAATTCTGTCTTCTTCATATCTGGGTCTCCTCAACTTCCGAAATCATGCATGAGATCGGGGCCTCAAGCTTGCCACAAGACGATTGCCGGCCGCGGCCCTACATTTTACTTGGTGTATACGCTTGCCGACGGAATCCTGCAAGTCTTGGGCTGGCGTCGCCGGCAAATTCATCCGCGGTGAGACGCCACGCCCTTCTTGGCGGACCTCTCCGTGACATAGGCTGTGACATATGCCGCAAGGGCCGCTTCCAGCTTGTGAGTAATGGTCCCTGGCGCCCCCGCGATCTTGTGGCCGCCAATTTCACCCACGCCGAGCAGGTTCCTGTTCGTTGAGGAGATGAAGACCTCTTCCGCGGTGAACAAGTCTTCCGGCATCAGAGTTTTCTCTGTCGCCACAACGCCCGAGGCCGCCGCAATCTCCAGCAGCACTCCGCGCGTCACGCCTTCCAAGCATCCCGAGGAGAGCGGCGGCGTCAGCACGCGGCCGCCGCGCACGCAGAAAATATTCGCCGCGGTGCACTCCGCCACTTCTCCGCGCTCGTTCAGTAGCACCACTTCATCAAACCCGCCTTGTTGCGCTTCCGCCAGATTCCACACGTTGTTGAGCCAGGAGGTAACTTTCACTCCGGCGAGAGGCGACGCCGCGTGGCGCCCGTGCTCGCGCAATCCTAATCGCACCGGTTCCTTGTAATTCGGCAGCCCCGCGGAATAAAGGATGAGGTCGACTTCCGGAGCGGACTCATCGCTTTGCCAGAACCCGGCCTTGTTGAACACGACGTAGATTCGGGCTGTGCCCTCGATGACTTCGTTCGCGCGCAGCACTTGATGGAGTTGTTCGCGCACGGTTTCTGCGTCAAAGGGAAACGGCACGCGTGTCCGGCGCGCATCTTTCTCCAACCGCCGCCAGTGCCGCTCGTAGGCAAAGAGTTCGCCCTGGGCAACGCGCAGCGTGGTGAACAATCCCCAGCCGGAGAGCAGCCCGGCTTGCCCGGGCGACAGGCGCACCTGCTCGATGGGCAGAAGCCGGTCATTATGGAAAACGTGGCGATGGATCACACTTGCCTCCCGGGCGCTCGAGAGCATCGATTCGGCAGAGGATTCATTCTACCCCACTTGGAGAGCACCGCCGCCGCGGAGTGTGCATCCCAAAAATGAGCTCGCCCCGATGGTGTTTCAATCGGGGCGAGCTAAACGCTGATTTCGTGTGACTGAAAGTGTCGGCGGTTATTGCGTCACCGTCTTCACCATGTCCCCGACCTTGAAGTCAGTACCCGAGACGGGCACGGCAATCGCCGAAATATCGTCCACGTTGACAATGCGGATGACGCCCACGGGGGTGGTCAGTTTGCGAATCACTTTTCCGGTGGCGGGGTCCTTGATCTCGCGGCTGACGCGTTCCACGTTCATCTCGTCCCCCACTTTCAATCCCGTCTTGGCGCCGACGTTGAGAACAATCTGCCCGGAATCAACCGCGGCCACCAGACCCTCCACAGTGATGGTGCGCGTCTGCAGCTTGCCGTTGCCGGCGATGAGCTCCGAGCTGGTTTGCTCCACGGACAATCGCACTGCTTCTCCGAGGATGGTCTGCTGAAAATCGGCGCTGCCGAAATTCACGGCGCCGCCGCCGAAACCATGCCAGCTGCCGCCTCCGCCCAGCAACGATGTGCTGGAGCGCGAAGACTGCCCCTTGCCCTCGGCCACCCACATGATTTCCCCGGTATCAATATCCACCATGCGCGCGGTGATGCCCACGATGGCCTTTGTTTCCTTATGGCCCACGCCGCCGATACCGAACCCGCCGATGCCGAAACCCCCGCCGCCGACATTGGTGCTCTTCGTATCGTTGCCAAATTGCGTGATGCTGCCGACGATGATGGCGTCCACGCCCAGCAGTTTGCCGATCTTCGCCGCGGAGCTTGGGTTTGCGCGGTCGCTGTTTGAGAAATTCTGCTCGGCCAGGATCTTGTCCAGCGCCTTGCGCTCAATCACCGAATAGGTCCCGTCCTTCACAAGATAGGTAACCAGGAGATCGGAAATCCCCTTGCCCACGTCAATGTTCGACCCGAAGAGAGCAGCGGTGTAGGTTTGCACAGTGCCGTAGTCAAAATCGAAAATGGCCACGCGCTTCCGGCGCGGCGCCGGCTGCTGCTGTGGCGCGCTTGCGGGCGAAGCCGCCGGCCCATTCGCGGGAACCGCGTTGGGCGCCTGCGCACTTACTCCCATCGCTAGAACGCCGAGCAGGATCAGCTCTGAACTCAGGAACCTTTTCGTCTTCATGATTGTCCTCACTTTGAGATCTCTTCGATGTTACTTGCCTTGCATAATGGACTGAGCCTCTCTAGGCTGTGAGCGAATCTTAAGCGCAGAGATTAGGCGAGTCAATAAGTTCCGGCCCGCCGTTTGCCGCACACAAATCCATACCAACTTCGGCAATCCGTTGTAAGATACCGCGGCTTTCAACCTAGAAAACTCAGAGGACATATGCATCGAATGATCATCCGCATTTCCCTGTTGGCGCTTTTTTCCATTGCAGTATTGTTCGCCGTTGCGCAGGCGCAACCGCCCCAGAAATCGAAGAACGCTAAATCCAACGCGCCCATGACCTATGGCAACGCGGAATCCATCACCGAAGAAGAGATGAAGGTTTACGATTATTTCCTGGCCTCCGACCAGCTCGAAGGACGGAACCTCCCTTCGCGCGGGTATGACACCGCGGCGCTCTATGTCGCGAGCCATCTCGCCGAATGGAAGCTCAAGCCCGGCGGCAGCACCTCCGGCACGAACGGGCCGCTGCAGCCCTACCTGATGCCCTTTGAATTGGTCACACGGCAAATCGTCGCCGAAGCGACAAAAGCGTCCATCACGGCGCCGGCTCCTGCCGGCCGCGGTGGCGCGGGCGGAGGCGGTGGAGGCGGAGGCGCGCGCGGGGGAGCGCCCGCGCCCTTACGTACAACCGAATATGAGTTGGGCAAGGATTGGAATGTCACCACCGGCGGCGCATTGTTCCGCAGCACGAATCCCATGGAGACGATTGACCTCTCCGCGAACATGGTATTCGTGGGCAACGGTTACGTCGTCAACAAGTCCAATGCCAATCCCTACGAAGGGCTCGACGTCCGCGGCAAGATTATTGTCACCGCCGGAGTCCCGCCCGAACTTGCGGCACTGCAGGCGCAGCTTGCCGCCGGACGCGGCGGTGCCGGACGCGGCGGCCCCATTCAAAATCCGCTGGGAGTGAATTGCACTGACTATCTGACCCCGGATGAAGCCGCGGCAAAGAACGGCGCGGTAGGCGTCATTAACATCGCGAACTTCCAACAGGTATCGGCGATGGTCAATCCCCCCGCCGGTCGCGGCCCGGCGATCAATGGCCCTGCTTATCAGGTGCCGAAATTCATCCAACCGCTTCCCTGCCCCAGCGTTCCATCCATCGTCGCGGGGCTGGGGTTGACCAACGCCATTTTCCAGGGCGAGAAGATGAACGCCGGCGCGGTTTTCTATGCCGCGGGCGCGAACACCAAGATGGATTCCTTCGCGTTGAGCGATCAGAAAAAAATCAGCCTGCATGTGGTGGGGAAGAATGATCAGGGCCACGGCGAAAACGTTGTCGGCATTCTGGAAGGAAGCGACCCGGTGCTGAAGAATGAGTTCGTCATCATTAGCGCCCACCTGGATCACATTGGCTTGAGCGCGCCCCTTCCCGACGGCCACAACGTCAACAACGGCGCCGATGACGACGGCTCCGGTTCCACGGGACTCCTGGCCATCGCTCGCGCATTCGCGGAAGGCGCGGCCAAAGGCATGCGCCCCAAGCGCACCATCATGTTCCTGTGGAATGGAGGCGAGGAAAAGGGTCTGTGGGGTTCGCGATATTTCGCGCAGTACCCGCCCGTTGACATCACCAAAGTCGTCGCCAACCTCAACATGGATATGATCGGGCGCACCATGAATCCCAACTCCGTGGATCCCGACCCCACGCACCGTATTTCCAATCCCGGGGAGATCATGATCGTGGGCCCGCGTGTCTCCAGCGACGACATGCAGAAGACCATCGAGACGGTGAACAACAGCTATCTGAAGCTGAACTTGGATGATTTCTATGATACGACCGCGCCCGACGAACATCACGACAGTGCCGGGCCGCCGCCCAATGGCCAGCGCATCTTCTACCGTAGCGACCATTACAACTTTGCGAGGGTGGGAGTTCCCATCGCGTTCTTCACCACCGGCTTGCACGTGGATTATCACCGCCCTACGGACACGCCGGAGAAGATCGACTACCACGAGATACAGGTGGTGTCGAAGACGGTGTTCGCTGTCGGTTGGGTGCTTGCAAATCAGGCCGGACGTCCGCAACTGAAGGCAAACCTCCCCGATGCCCTGATCCAGGATATGAAGACCGCGAAGGATCAGGGCTGGGGCAAGCTCACTCCGGTGATGCCGCCGCTGCCCGGAATGCCTTACTAGACGCCAACCCACATCTCAAAACGCAAAGGCCGCGGGATTCACTCCCGCGGCCTCTCTTTTTTCCCGCGCAGGTCTGCCAAGAGATTGCGGCTCAGCGGCCGTACTTCGCCGCGACCCATCCGATAATGGTTCCGCCGACCGCGCCTGAGATGAGAATCGGCGCCATCGCCTTGGTGATGATGGCGTCCGGCAGACTCAGCAGGATGCCCATCGCCAATCCCGCTGCCCAGCCGGGCCACGGCAAGCGGATATTGCAAATCACGAACCCGAGCGCGAAGCGCGCGATGAATGCGCCAAGCATCGCCGCGCGCTTGTCCGGAAAACTCATCGGGATCATCAGCGCGGTATCCGCGCTTCCAAAAATCAGCCCGCAAAGAACTCCCAGATAGATTCTGTCCATCGCCCCACCTCAAGTGCCCTTCTAACAGACCACTCCAGTAGAGTTCCAGCAGTTTCTTGGGAGGAGAATCAACTGGGTGTTGCCGAACCTGTCGATGGAGCGAATAATGACCCGCTGCGGGAAAATCGGTGGTAGCCTGATAGGGATGATGCCTGCCTCAAAGAGACAACAAACATCGCTGATTTTCTGGTCGCTCGTTTGGGCCTTCATCGCCTCCGCCTACATCTTCAAGGGCAACCCCGTGAAGGACTGGGTCCAATCGGGTCTGTTTGTCGGCGCGATCACCTACTTGCTCTGGAAATCCCCGCGGACTTCTCACGTCCGGTAGCTGGTTAGCGTCAATTCTTCTACTTCCCTGAATTGAATCGCCACTTTAATGCCCCGCTCGTTGTGCTGCGCCATCGGGACGAGTATCCTTGCCCCTGCAATTCCTTGGAGGAGCACATGCCATCCCGAAATTCGCGCTCGCATTCGATTCGCCTTCTCGCGGCCTTTTTCGTCGCCGCGCTGATTCTTGCCGGCTGCTCCAGCGGCCCCAGCGCGCCCGACGCGGCCACAAATTCGTTCACGAAGGAGCGCCTGCTCGATCACATCCGCACACTCTCCTCCGACACTTACGAAGGCCGCGCGCCCGGCTCGCACGGTGAAGACCTGACCATCAAATATATTCAGGACCAGTTCCGCCAGCTCGGTCTCGAGCCGGGCAATCCCGACGGCACCTTTCTGCAGAATGTTCCGCTCGTTGGCATCACCGGCGACGCGGGAATGAAGCTCACGCTCACCGGGCACGGAAAGACGATCACACCCGCGTATCTGAAAGATTTCGTCGCGTTCACGAAGCGCGTGGTGGAAACAACCACGCTGGATGCCGACATGATTTTCCTCGGCTACGGCGTGCAGGCCCCCGAATTCAATTGGGATGACTTCAAGGGAGTGGACGTGAAGGGCAAGGTCATCGTCGTGATGGTGAATGACCCGCCGGTACCGGATCCCAAGAATCCGACGAAGCTCGATCCCGATGTGTTCCGCGGCAACGCCATGACCTATTACGGCCGCTGGACCTACAAGTATGAAAAGGCCGCCGAGATGGGCGCCGCCGGTGTCTTCATCATCCACAACACCGAGCGCGCCGGATATCCCTGGGAAGTGGTCCGCAACGGCTGGAGCGGCGAACGGTTTGACATTGCCGCGCCGGACAAGAACATGGGCCGCGCCGCCGTCGAAGGCTGGATCAGCGAGCCGCAGGCCGAAGCGCTCTTCAAAGCCGCGGGCCAGAATTTTGAGGCGATGAAGAAAGCCGCGCTCAGCCGCGATTTCCGCCCTGTGCCGCTCGGGATGCGCGCCAGGATCACTATCAAGAACAAGCTGCGCACGGTGGATTCACACAACGTCATTGCAAAATTAACGGGCAGCGATGCGAACCTGAAAAACGAATACGTCATCTACACCGCGCACTGGGACCACTTCGGCATCGGCGAGCCGGTGGACGGCGACAAGATCTATCACGGCGCGAAAGACAACGCCTCCGGCACCGCCGCGCTGATTGAAATGGCCCGCGCCTTCAAACAGTTGGGAACGCCGCCGCGCCGCTCCATCCTTTTCCTCGCCGTCACCGCGGAGGAGCAGGGGTTGCTCGGCTCACAGTACTACGCCGAGCATCCGCTCTATCCGCTCTCGCGAACCTCCGCCAACATCAACATGGACGCCATCAATGTGCTCGGGAAAACGCGCGACATCGTGCAGATTGGCGTCGGCGCTTCCACCCTCGACCAGATTGTCGCCGACGTCGCGCGTCAGCAGGGCCGCACCGTGAAGCCCGACGCGGAACCGGAAAAGGGATTCTTCTACCGCAGCGACCATTTCAATTTCGCGAAGCATGGCGTGCCCGCGTTCGATCCCGAAGAAGGAGTGGAATTCATTGGCAAGCCCGCGGACTGGGGCATGAAGATGCGGGAGGAATATACGAAGCACGATTACCACAAGCCATCGGACAAGATAAAGGAGTATTGGGATTTGTCAGGCGCGGTCGAGGATTGCCAGCTTTACTTGCTCGTCGGCTACAACGTCGCGAACGCGGATAAGGGTCCCGAGTGGAATCCCGGCGCGGAATTCAAGGCCGCGCGCGATGCCTCCCTCCGCGGAGGCCAGTAGCGGAGATTGGTTTCTACGGCACTGCCGGCGAAGCCATCGCCGGGTCCGCCTTCGGGAAATGTTTTTCGTACCAGGCGATGGACCGCTTAATGCTATCCACAACGTGCCCCGCCTCGCGGATGCCGTGGCCTTCGCGCGGGTAGCGCACGAATATCGTCTCCACGCCGACGTCCATCAGCGCGATGTAAAACTGCTCGGCCTCCGCGATGGGCACGTCGTTATCGTTCTCCCCGTGCAGGATCATCGTCGGCGTGGCCACCGCGGCCACATGCTTCAGCGCCGAGTGCTCCCACAAAATATTCATGAAATCGCCCTGATGCGGAAGCTGGCCGAATTCCATCTGCTCGTACTGGTTGTAGTAGGTCATGTAGTTGTAACTGATCAGGTTCACGATGCCCGCAATGGGGATCGCCGCGCGGAACATCCGCGTCTGCGTGATCAGCCACTCCGTCAGCTGGCCGCCGTAGCTGACGCCTTCAATGCCCATGCGCTCGCGGTCGAGCCACAGGTAACGCCGCAGCGCAGCGCTCACTCCATAGAGCACGTCCTGCGCTTCGTTGCCGTCCTGGTCGCCGAACACGGCGTCGGAAAACGCCTGGCCATATCCGGTTGAGCCGCGATAGTTCACGTGCAGCACCGCCCACCCGCGCGCGGCGTAAACCTGATCCTTGAAATTGAACGCAGGCCCGTTCTGTCCGTGCGGCCCGCCGTGAATGTTCACGATCAGCGGATGCTTGGAGGTCGCCGTCATCCCCAGCGGCTTCACCAGAAACGCTTCCACTTCGTATTTGTTGTCGTTGCTGATGAAGGTGAATGATTCAACCTCGGCTATCGTCTTATTGCCCAGTATTTCGGCATTCAAATTGGTGAGCTGCTTTGGCGCGGCGTTGCCCCACAGGAACAGTTCGCCCAAATCAGCGGGGCTGGCGAACACATAAGCCAGCTCGCCTGTTTTTGCAACGGAGAATGAGCCAACAATCCCCCGTGCACGGATCCCGATTTCCGGCCGGCCCATAGGGACTTGCTGCCGATAGAGGTAGTTATTTCCGTGGTCCTGCGCGGTGAAGAATATGCTGCGGCCATCGGGAGCCCAGACCGGGGCACCCTGACGATTGTCAAGGAACGCGAATTCGCGGCGCTCGGACCCGTCCGCGTTCATCACCCAGACGTGCGTGTCCTCCATCGTGGTCTCGCGGTCCGTGAGCCCGCGCTTCGTGGCGAGAAACGCGATCATCTTTCCGTCGGGTGACCATCGCGGAGAATACTCCGCGTTCTCGGTGGCCGTCAGCCGCCGGATGGAGCCGTCCGCGACCCTGATTGCGAAAATATCGTAGTTAAAGAACTGATCCGGGTTGGGCGAGCGGTCGGACACGAACACGATTTCGTCGCCATTCGGTGACCAGTCAATCGAATGTTCGTAGTAGGTTCCGTCGGTGAGCTGGCGCACGCGCTTCGAAGCCACGTCCACCGTGAAAATGTGCAGGCGCCGGTTGTCGTTGAAGCGCGTCATACCTTCGCCGGCGTCCGGCTTATACATGTAACGCGTGATGACGATTGGGTCGCCCGTCGCGTCGGCCGTTTCGGGTCCGGGAGTCGAGGAGATGAATGCAACCTGTTTGCTGTCGGGCGACCAGGTCACGCTCGCGCCGGTTCCCGGCAACGGAGCGTTGGTATCCTTCACGTCGTAGAGGAACGTCGCGCTGGATCCATCCGGATGCGCGATCGCCAGTCCCTCTTTTCCTTCGGCCTTCCCGAAGTAGGCGATCCACTTTCCATCCGGTGACCACACCGCGCCGCCCGAGCCGTCATTTTCACCGCCCAATCGCGTAGATTTCTGCGTGGCCAAATCCATTACCCACAGTTGTCCCCACGGGCGGCCCGGCCGGTCGAATCGCGTCACGGAATAGGCGAGCAACTTGCCATCCGGCGATAGCTCCGCCTGCCCCACGGAGCGCAAGCGCTGGAAATCGCCGGGCTCGAGCCGGTTCATTTGCGCCGAAGCGCGCGGTGCGAAAAACATGGCCGCAACAGTCAAAAATCCGAGTGAAATGAGGACTCTTTTTTGCATTGCTCTTCCTCCGTTGGTCGAGCGCACATTCTACCGAAGAACTGATTTCCGTGGTGATTTCTTGCTCTTGATTCCAATTTCAGGTCTTCCTCCGCAGAACATCCGCGCCAAAAGCAACTGGCCATGGCCATTTCCGCATCGATGTTATGTAGGGAATCCCCAAAGGACACCCTGGAGGATTTGATGAACCGAAGAATGAAGTTGAGTTTAAGGTTATTTGTGATCTCCGTGCTCAGCACGATGGCCTTGGCTCTGGTTGCAGGCGGAGCAGTTTCCGGCGTCACCAATGCCGGCGGACTTAACGCGGACAAATCACCCGTTTCAGGATGGCGGCTCCTGGAACCGGTCACCTACGAAAACCTCTCCATCTTCCCGGTGGTAACCAGCCAAGCGGCTGAAACCGGCGACTTCGTCACACTTGATGAAGCGCTGGCCTCCGGCGCGGCCACGGTCACCGAGCGCGGCAGCGACACTCTGCACCGCACGCGGGAGGGCGCCCCGCAACGGGAGCAATACCAATCCAGCGGCGCATCCGTGAACACTCTCGTCCTCATTAACAATGGGAAGAAACCACTAATCCTTTTGGCCGGCGAATTGGTCAGCGGCGGCAAGCAGGACCGCATCATCGGCAAGGACCGCATCGTGCCCGTGGGCGCCGAACCACTTCCCCTGGATGTGTTCTGCGTTGAGCATGGACGGTGGTCCAGCGGCGCAAATTTCTCCGCGGCGAACATCATGGTGCATCCGAGCGTGCGTGAAAGCGCTGCCGTCGAGCAACAGCAGACAGAAGTTTGGAATTCCGTGCAAAATGGCACCCGCGCGAGGTCATCGGGTTCGTCCGCGGGCGGTGGCATGGGCAGCGGCTCCGGTGGCGGCACCGGTGCCCCATCTCCTCGCATAACCACCGAAGCCCTCGGCGGCGTCATGAGAGACTCCGCGCCCACCGCTTCGTACGACAAGGCCTACAACTCATCCACGGTCACAAACGTGACCGGCCCCTTCGTGGAAGAAATGCAGAAGCGCTTTGCGCGCGCCACGGAAAATCTGAAGGGCGAACAGGTGATCGGTGTGGTCATCGCCTATGGCGGAGAGGTCGCCTGGAGCGACGTCTTCGCTTCCACGGAACTCTTCCATCGCTACTGGACAAAGCTCTTGAAGAGCTACGTCGTCGAAGCGGTGGCGCGGCCGGGTTCTAAGGAACACGCCTCGCTCGCGGATGCGCAGGAATTCCTGCGCCCGCTCGAGGGGCCGGAAAAAGTGGAAAGCGTGCCGAATGTTTACCGTTGGCGGGAAGTGACGCAAGGTCACTACGCTGAAATTGAGTTGTCGTCGCTGAAGCCTGCGGACCTGTTGCTCCACCGGCTGAAGATTCACCGCACGACCTAGTGGATACGAGCGGCGGGTTCTGGATAGGCCCGCCGCAACTTAGAAACTGGCTTCAAACACACGGAAACGCCGCTCCAGCTCCCATTGCTGGGCGGCTTTTTCGTTGGCAGCCAGAAATGCCGTGCATCCCGCGGAAGGTTTCTCCGCGTCTGACGGAATCGCTGCGCAAGCTGAAACCGCACTCGTGAAATTATCCGGCGCGCGCCACAAGCTCGCCCCGGAAAGGAAGCTGTGCTCCAGGCTGGTACGCACCAGTTGCTTCAGATCCGCGTAATTAAGCCCGTAGGTCCCCACCGCGCGCACATATTCGTGCGTCAGGTCAATCCGCGAAACACCCTCGTCATCGGTCGAGAGCGCCACAGGCACATGAAACCGCCGGTAAATTGGGAAGGGATGGTCCTTCCCGCTGACGCCCAGAATCGCCTCATTACTCGAGAGGTTGATCTCCACCATAATGTGTTTGCGCGCCATTTCCTTCAGCAAATCGTAGGGCTGGTTTTCATACATCACGTCCGTGCCGTGTCCGATGCGTTCCGCGTGCGCCTGCTCCACTGCCAGACGGATGTGGCAGCAAAGTCCCTCCGGCGGCACAAGACCCGGCGCGAGTTCGCCTGCATGCAGGCTGATGTGAATTTTCGGGTAGAGACTGTGCAGGAAACCGACAATCCGCATGTGCAGGTCGTAGGCCGCCATCGAGTTGATCCCGTCTTCGGGTTGCACGAAATTCACGGCCACCACGCGCGGGTCCGCGCTGGCAATTTCCATCGCTAGCAGAGTTTGCGCAAACACAAGTTCCCGCGCCGCCGCTCGATACACCTGATAGATGTAACGCACCTGCA
>JBGOTC010000016.1:0-19780 GCA_041476305.1 Terriglobia bacterium | reverse complement strand
TGCGCTCTTCATATTCAACAGGCACGAAATTTATTTCGGCACTGGCGGAGGCGCTGCGGCACGCGTTTTTCACTCGCGAAACCTTGGGAAGACGTGGACAGCTGTCGAAGTTCCCATTGCCGCCGGGAATGCTTCTTCAGGAGTGTTCTCAGTGGTTCGTGTTGGAAACAAAGTGATTGTGGTTGGCGGGGACTACAAAGATCCGAACAATGGAACTCGCGCTGCGGCATATTCCACTGACCGAGGTAAAGTTTGGCACTCGCCCTCTGCGCTGCCGGGAGGATATCGATCAGCCATCGCACATGTCTATGAGTCAGTACTCGTTGCAGTTGGGCCGAATGGAATGGATCTAAGCCATGATGCAGGCCGAACTTGGGAACATGATGAAAAACCGAACTTCAACGCCATCGGGGTCTTCGAGGTGCAAATCACTTGGATGGTAAGAATTAGGGGAGCCGCCGCGCTCTTTGTTTGGCAGGAAATTGTTAACTAGCAATCTCAGGTTCGCTTCATCCCCCGAATCAGCAGCGCGCCTTCTTTGCGAAATGCACCAAGTTGAGCGGCATCGCGAAACCAGTGGCCACTGTATTCAGCGGGAGCGGGCGAGGGATCGATAATTCGAGAGTGCGCGACGTCTGAAAATCCCGCATCCCGAAACATCGCCGCCCATTCATCTCCTGATAGAAGTTTGGTCGGAATGTCGAGCAGCGCGCCCCACTGGTGGCAATGCGGATTGTCGCGGTAGTAGTTGATCAAGATCCACGCCGAACCGCCCTCCCCGAGCACTCGGAAGATTTCGCGCAGCCCGCGCGCAGGGTCGGGCCAGTAGTAGGCCGATTCCACGGAAACAGCGCGCGTGAAGAAATTCGGCTCCCAGGGAATTTCCTCCACCGAGCCCACTACGCAAATTACATTTTCGAGATCGGCCACGGCGCGCCTCGCGTGGCGCACCATTTCGTCGGAGATATCCATCCCGATGACGCGGCCTTCGGTGACTTGCGACGCGATGCGCCGCACCAGCCATCCGGAACCGCAACCCACATCCAGAACATTTTCGTCCGGCTGCAAGCGCATCTCCTCCAGCATGGGAAGCACGATGGGAAGGTGGTCTTTCTCCATTCCCTCGCCGCGGCCTTGCTCGGCCCAGCGATTGAATTCCTCTTGGAGGAGTTTGCTCGGGGTGGGTTCGGGCATCGGGGAAATTGTATGAGCAGAAACACGTCAGGGCAAGGCGCGCGCCCTGCCCTGACAAATCATGATTTGTTTTCCGGCGTTACAGAGTTCTCTTAGAAATTGCCTTCGTCGGCCGATGGGCCGTAGATCGAAGGCACCGGCACGTTGTTCAGGCGAAGGTAAACGCCCAATTGTGCGCGGTGGTGAACGTTGTGGTTGAAGATGAAGCTGCGCAACACGGCGACCTTGGGCATGCTGAAAACTGTTTTCCCGTCCTTGGTCATCGACCAGGTCTTCATCCACACGCTGTCGTCCGTGGCTCCCTGCAGGGCGGCCCGGGCGGATGCGACGTTCTTGTCGAACAGAGCGAGCAATTCCGCCTGCGACTTGGGAGCCGCGGGCGGAACGTAACCGCCGATATCGATCGTATCCTTCTTCAGCGTCTCGCCGGTCCAGCCCGGCATCTCCGCAAGATGCATCGCCAGTTGGCCCATCTTCATGGACTTGGCGTGTGGAGCCCAGTCCAGCTTGTCCATCGGCACACGCTCCAAAGTCTTCCGCGTGCTTGCCATCTCGAAATCGAACTCGCCCAGAAAAGCTTGGTTGATCGGCATGTCTAAATCCTCCTGGAATGTTAGTTCAAGAAACGGGACGCTATCTTCGCTTTTTATTCGCCTATTGTCAAGAGGCGCTCAGAACCTAATGGATGCCACGGACGCGGTGAAAGGTGCAGGCCCCCGTGGGATATTCTCGCGAACTACTCCCGCGCCGCGTTTTCCACCTTAGCCAATAACTGGACAAAGCGCTCCTGCCGCTCCGCCTGGTCCTGCCCTGCGTGCCCTTCGGCCACCTGCGTGATGTTCATGGAGCAGAACTTCGGGCCGCACATGGAGCAGAACTTCGCGTCCTTGTAAAAATCGTCGGGCAGGGTTTCATCGTGCATGCGGCGCGCGGTTTCAGGATCGAGCGAAAGGTCAAACTGCTTATTCCAATCGAAGAGAAAACGCGCGTAGGAAAGCGCGTCGTCGCGGTCGCGCGCGCCGGGGCGGTGGCGGGCCACATCAGCGGCGTGCGCGGCAATTTTGTAGGCGATCACTCCCTGTTTCACATCTTCCGCGTTCGGCAGGCCCAGGTGCTCTTTGGGCGTGACGTAGCAAAGCATCGCCGCGCCATACATGCCGATCATCGCCGCGCCGATGGCACTGGTGATGTGGTCGTAGCCGGGCGCGATATCCGTGACCAGCGGCCCGAGAGTGTAGAACGGCGCTTCGTGGCACAGCTCCACTTCCTTCTTCACCTGTAGTTCAATCTGGTCCATGGGAACGTGGCCGGGGCCTTCAATCATCACCTGCACATCGTGCTCCCACGCCATTTTCGTCAGCTCGCCCAGCACTTTGAGTTCGGCAAACTGCGCCTCATCGCTCGCATCGGCCAGGCTTCCGGGACGCAGGCCATCGCCGAGCGAAAAGCTGACGTCGTGCTTCTTGAAAATGCGGCAGAAATCGTCGAAGCGTTCGTAGAGGAAGTTCTGTTTCTTGTGGTAGTTCATCCACTGCGCCATGATCGCGCCGCCGCGGCTCACGATGCCGGTGATGCGCTTGCGGACCATGGGCACAAATTCGGAAAGCACCCCGGCGTGAATGGTCATATAGTCCACGCCCTGTTCGGCCTGCTCTTCCACCACTTCCAGCATCAGCTCTGCCGTCAGGTCTTCCGCGCGCTTCACGCGTGAAACCGCTTCATAAATCGGCACGGTCCCGACGGGCACAGGAGAAGCCTCGATAATCGCGCGGCGGATAGTGGGGATGTCGCCGCCGGTGGAAAGATCCATCACGGTGTCCGCGCCGTAATGCACGGAGTGGTGGAGCTTTTCGAGTTCCGCCGCAATTTCACTGGTCACCGCGGAATTTCCGATGTTGGCGTTGATCTTGCACTTGAAGGCCACGCCGATGCCCATGGGCTCGAGCGAGCGGTGGTGGATGTTCGCCGGGATGATGGCTCGTCCGCGCGCGATTTCGTCGCGCACAAGTTCAGGCGCAAGTTTTTCGCGTTTTGCGACGAACTCCATCTCCTCGGTGATGACGCCCATCCGTGCATAATGCATTTGCGAAACGTTTCGCGTGCCGTTGGTTCCCGCGGCCGCCAAACGCTTTTCCAGCCAACTATCTCTCAATGCCATGCCATCCCCCTGAAACACTTCGCAACGTCACCGCGTTCTATTGAACAGCGATTATGGCACCGGCACGCGGGCGCGGCAACCATCCGCGGATTGATTTTGCGGGCGTGGACGCTCACGCGAAGCCGTGGTAGCCTCATCGCAACTTCCCACAGGAGGAAAGATCATGCGTTTCACATCACGTTTGTTCGCAGCGGGCAGCTTGCTTGCACTCGCGGCCGTCCTTGCGTTCGCGCAAGGCGGAGGCCAGGCCCAGGCGCCGCGCCCCTCGAAGTCGGCCTCTCAGGAATTGTTGGGAGCTTGGAACGAGAACTATCACAAGCTCATTGAGATGGCCAAAGACTTCCCCGAAGACAAATTCAGTTTCAAAGTGCAGAAGGACCAGCGGTCATTCGTTGAAAACCTGCTGCACATCGTCGGCGTGGATTACATGTTCATGAGTACCATCTCCGGCAAGAACATGACGCTGGCGGGCGGCGAGAATCCCCCGGCGAGCGCCTACAAGACCCGCGCGGACGTGGTGAAACTCCTGACCCAGGCGCAAACCGATGGTGCCGCGCTGATCAATGCCGGAGGCGACGCCGGGTTGAACAAGGAAGTGAAATCCCCCTTCGGCAATTTCATGCAGCATGCCGCGGCGGCCTGGTACAGCTCCATTGAACATTCCGGAGAGCACTACGGCCAGTTGGTCGTGTACTACCGCGCGAACAACATGGTTCCGCCGGATTCGCGGCCGCAACCGCGCTGAGCGGGCCAGTTCGCAAATACATAGTTCAAAGTATTCTGCTGGAGGTTTCATGCGCAGAGGAATCTTGCCGCTGGTCGCTGTTGCTCTCTGCCTTTTCCTCAGCGGGTGCGGCGAGTTGATGTCGCTGTACCCGCTCTACAGTAAGGACGTGCTGGCCACGGACGACAACCTCGTCGGCCGCTGGGAGGGTATTGATAAGGGCAAGGATGGCAAGACTGAGAAAAAAGAGTGCTGCTGGACTTTCGCGAAATCCGATGATGGGTACACTCTCTCGATGAAAGACGCAGAGCACCACGTAATCATGGTTTCCAAAGTTCATCTCGTGCGCTTGGGCGGGACAATGTTCATGGACATGGAACCGGACAACGTCGCAAACAAACGCACCACGGAAATCGGCTTTCCTACACTAGACGTCCATATGATTCTTCGGATTTGGATCGAGAAGGACTCTTTGCGATTGGCCATAATGGACGCGGATGCCATGAAGGCAGCTGAAGTGAGCGGGCGAACGCGGCTCACTCTTGTGTATCACAAGACTGGTATCTTACTGACAGCGACTACAGAGCAACTGCAGACATTCTTCACCGAACACGCCAAGGACGAGGGGCTTTTCACCTGGGGAACTGATCAGGACATGAGGTTCACCCGGAAGCGTTAGCGCGCTACGCCGGATGCCGCGCCGGCGGAAAGCCCCAACAGGGTCTCCCGAAGTTTTTCCGGATCGGTCACCGGAGCTTGGCAACTCGTTCCCACACAAACCAGCGCCTGCGCAACATCCGCGCGCAGGTGCGGCAGAGTTTCTGCCAGCGCGGGAGCGAGCCACGCCTTCGCCCGCGTTTCCGGCGTGATACGCAACACGGACTTGCCGTAGCGAAATGTTTCCGACGCCACTTGAGCAAGCCGCTGCGCCGCCGCATCATCCGCGCGGCCCGTGACCACCACCTCAATGCTTCCCCGCGTGTGGAGCACCGCCGCAAGGGCATAGCTCGCCGCAAAGAGTCCATACTGCGGCGCGGCGCCTGCAAACGCGTCGAGCGTGCCTGCGGCGCGGTCGCGGTAAAGGGCATTGCCCGTGTAACCGTACAATCGCTCCAGAACCATCGCCGCAACAGCGTTCCCTGATGGCGTAGGCGAATCCTGCAGAGGCTTGCGCCGCACATCGAGCCCGCCCATCGGCGGCGCATCGTTGGCGCGGTCGAAAAATCCGCCGCCATCGTGATCCCAATGCTGATCGAGCGCGCGGACCATGGCGAGTTCCGCTGCGGCAAAATATTTCTGATCCAGCGTGGCTTCGTAGGCATCCAGAAGCGCCTGCGCCATGAACGCGTGGTCATCGAGCGTGCCCGGCAGCCACGCCCCACCCAACCGGTGAGCAAAACCGCGCGCATCGTCCCACGCGCCAAGGACCAGGCGATCCAGTGTTTTCAGTGCAAACTTGCGGTAGGCATCTCCAGTCTCTCCGCCGAGCGCGCCCGCAGCGGTCAGGTACGCCGACGCAAACATGCCGTTCCAGCCAACGTAAATCGTCGTATCCACAGTGGGCGTGGGCCGCAGCACGCGCGCGGCCAGCAATTTGCGCGACGCGCTTGCCAGGAGATTCAGTATTTCGCTCTCACTCTGATTGAGCTGCACCGCAATCTCCGGCACACCACGCGCCACCCACAGGACATTCTTCGCCGGGTTGTGGTGCATTTCTCCGTGAGCTTCGACGTCAAAGTGCAGTTCAGCGACGCGCGCCTCTTCCGGAGAAAGCGCGGCGCGAAGTTCTTCGAGCGTCCAGGTGAAATAGTCTCCGTCATCATCAAGCGAATAATCGGCGTCCTGGCTGGCGTAAAACCCGCCGAGCTTCTGGTCCGACAATGTTTGATTCACCCAGCCGATCATCCCTGCGGCGACTTCCCTGAAAAACTGTTTCCCGGTCACCTGCCACGCGTGCACGTAGTTCTTCAGCAATTCAGAATTGTCGTAGGACATCTTCTCGAAGTGTGGCACCAGCCAGCGCTCGTCCACCGAGTAGCGGTGAAACCCGCCGGCCAGTTGATCGTAAACGCCGCCGCAGGCCATGTTGACGAGCGTGCGCTCCGCGATGTGCAGCAAGCGGTCTTCGCGCGTCTGAGCGTAGCGCTCCAGCAGCAGGTCCACCACCTGCGCGTGCGGAAACTTCGGCGCGCGGCCGAAGCCCCCGTATTTCGCGTCAAACATTTCGAGCGTGGCTTCCACCATGTGCTGGATGATGCCGACGTCGAACGTGCCGCGCGCGCCGGAGAACGATTCGGCCTTCGTCACTGCATCAGCAAGCGCAATGGCCGTCCGCTCCAACTCTCCTCGGCGATTCGCGTAAGCGTCGGCGACCGCCTGCAGGATGCGCGGGAAACCCGGACGCCCCATGGCGTCCTCCGGCGGGAAATAAGTGCCGCCGAAGAACGGCCGGCCATCGGGCGTCAGGAAACCTGTGAGCGGCCACCCGCCCTGCCCGGAAATGGCGCTCACGGCGGATTGGTAACGCGAATCCACGTCGGGCCGCTCATCGCGGTCCACTTTCACGGGAATGAAAAACTTGTTGATGAGCGCCGCGGTCTCGGCGTTCTCGTAGCTCTCGCGGTCCATCACGTGGCACCAGTGGCACCACACCGCGCCGATATCCAGCAGAATGGGTTTGCCTACCTCGCGGGCGCGCGCGAAGGCCTCCTCCCCCCACTCAAACCATTGCACCGGCTGATGCGCGGCCGACCGGAGATAGGGACTCGTGGACTCAGCAAGTCTTCCGCCGTTCTTAGGATTTTTCTCGGACACGCATCTCCCTTTTGCAATTGACGCGCCCGCTACTTTGCGCGAGCATGCGCCCTATTGTAAAGCGTTCACTGGATCGGTTCGTTCAGGCTGGAGTCGCGGGGATCGAGCGGCTTGCGTCCAGCAAATCCCTCGTCTTGCCGGTGATAAAAGCGGATGCGGTCTTCGCCGAGCCGCCAGCAAAGATAAACCTCTTCGCCGTGAATCCGCGCGGGAAAATCCAGGAGCCCGGTGTCGAGGTCCTTCACCACGCAGCCCGTGGCATTAATAGCTTCCAACACCGCGTGGATGGCGCCCACGTTCTGCTCGCGCTCGCCGCGCAATTGCGATGTCAGCTCCGTGTTCACCAGGATGCCGCCCATCATCATGATGCGGCTCGCGATCTTGCCGAGCTTCTCTTCGGCCTCACCCAGTTTCCGGCGGCAGTCCATGGCTTCCAGCAACATGGGCTCGATTTCGCGCCGCGTGCGCTCCGCTTCCGTCAGCGTGAAGATTCGCTGCTCATTCTCCGGGTTTGCGTCTTGATCGGACATGTCTTTCCGTACTCCCATTCTGTACTGGCCCGGCCAGTTTTGCCAGCGATCCGGCGAAATAAGCGGGAACTGGGGATACCGCTTTAATTAGTTTGATGCTTCGCGGCCCCCGGGCGGCCATCTTCAGGGGGTTATGGTAGAGTTTCGAGCCGATGCGGATATTCGTCCTGGGAACTGGAGCCACCGGATCTCTCCTGGCGCAACAGCTTGTTCGCCAGGGCCACAGCGTTGTTTGCGGGGACAAGGACCCGGAGCGCGCCCGGCATTTCCTGGGCAAGCGCAGCCCCATCGAAGTGCGGCCTGTCAATGCGCGCAATGTATGGGGCATTGTGCGCGAGGCCAAGGGCAGTCAATTGATCGTGAACGCCTCTGCGGCCGTGTTCAATGAAATCGTGATGCGCGCCGCGCTCCGACTCCGCGCGCATTACCTGGACATGGCCAGCCACCTGACTCGCAACCCCTTCAAGGCCGAGCAGCTCCGCTATGCGCGAAGATTCGAGGACAAGCGCCGCGTGGCGGTGATCAATGCGGGGGTCGCTCCCGGCCTGATGAACCTGTTGGTGCGGCGAAGCGCGGACATGCTGGATAGTGTGGAAAGCGTGCGCATACGCCTTTATGAAAGCACGCAGAGCGATGATCCGGTCTCGCAGTGGTCCGCGGCGGGATCATTTGACGAGGCCGTCTCCCGCCCGCGCGTCCTGCGCCATGGACGTTTTCAACTTGCGAAGCGGTTCAGTGAAGTCGAAAAATTCCGATTCCCGCAGCCCATCGGTGAAGCCAAGGTCGTGCTCGCCGCGCAGGACGAAGTGGCCACGCTGCCTCACTACATTCCAATGGACGATATGGACGTGAAAATCGGCGGCAATGAAATGGACCGCCTGCGCCGGTGGTACCGCCAGGGAAAACTTTCCAAGTCGCGCGGCATATCCCACAAGAGATTTCCGAAGACGCTGACGCCGCGGCGCGTGGCGCGGCTCATTCGCCGGGGCATTTTGCAGAATGCGCGATTCGCCGCCGCCGTCCTGGTCACCGGCGTGAAGAAGGATGAGCCGATGCTCATCCGCTGGGATTGCCAATTCCCCACTCTCTACCAGATTCGGCAGTGGGGCCTCGCCGTTTCCCCCGTTGCCTACGCCACGGCAAGCCTTGCCGCGTTGTTCGTCCGCCACTTTCCAAAGGATGAAGAGGGAGTGCTCCCCCCTGAAGCGCTGCCCGCTGAAACCCGTCAGGCAATTCTGGCGGGAGTGCGCACGCGCGGTTTCCGCATCACGCAGAAAATCACCCGCCTGAAGAAACACGAAGACGAAGAGTTCTTCTAGAATGTAGCGGAAATATTCCCCGCAGCTGATGATCCTTCAAAGTATTTCCTCGTGGCAGGGCGAAATAGATACAGAAGAAATCCCGAGGCAATCACCAATCCAACGAGACCCTTCAGGATTTCTCCCATGACAAAACAATTGACCAGGTCTCCTGCCCCGTTGAGCGCGAAGATGGAAACCGCCATCCACCATCCCAGCTTGCGGCCTTTTAATAGATTTGTCCCGGCGACGGCGGTCAGAATGGCAATCACGAAAAGCAAAAGGCCGGCAACTCTCCCGAGAAACGCAAACTGCTCGTAGGCCTTCCTGTTCAGGTTCCACATGGCATCCAGGAAAGTTCCCGGCCAAACGAGGGAGGCACCAACAACGACGGCGATCGCTGTGCCAACCAACAGGAAAACGCCGATGACCAGAATACCAGTGGGTCTCTTGCGCAATTCCTGACAGCCTCCATTAGAACTGTGTGAGAGATTCGCAAACTACTCTGTTGCAGAATTTTGGATTTCAGCAACAACGGCTGACGCGCGAATAGCGGCGGCGCAACGAATCGAGATAGAACTCTTCCCGGGAGAGCGGCGCTGCGCTTGCGCCGGAGCCTGCTCCCTTGCGTTGCGCGCTCAGCAGATAAATCTCATAAGCGGAGTCGCCGAAGACCTGCCGCACGCTCCACCAGAAACGCGCAAGTCTCAAATGCACTGAGAATCTGAATCGTCGCATTGTTACTCCTCCAAACACTCAATCTCCCTCCGCCCATTTCGTTTCCACGTACGGCGCTTCGTGCATGACCGCCGCTTTCTTGTTCGTCCACATGCGCGCCCACTCGTACACCGCTTCAATCACCAGCACCAGCACCATCAGCGCGAGCGCGGCGGTCACCGCGGCGTCGAGCCGCTGATTGAAGATGAGCCGCGATGTTTCAGCAAGTTTGTCCGCGGGAACTAATCCGGATGCAATCTGTGCGGACATGCGGTTCGCCGCCGCAAGGAACCCCAGCCGCGGGTCCGCGCTGAAAATCTTCTGGAAGCTCGCGGTCATCGTTACGGTCACCAGCGCGGCCGCGGGCCCGAGCGTCACCCACAGCCAGCGGCGTTTGCCCATCTTCAAGAGAATTGTCGTCGCCACCACCAGCGCCACCGCGGCGAGCAACTGGTTCGCGATCCCGAACAACGGCCAGAGCGAATTGATGCCCCCGAGCGGGTCCAGCACCCCCTGATACAGGAAATAACCCCACGCCCCAACAATGAGCGCGCTGGAAAACAAAATGGAAGGATACGAACCCGCGCGCCCCAGCGGCTTGCTGATGTGGCCGAGCAAATCCTGCACCATGAACCGGCCCACGCGCGTTCCGGCGTCGAGAACCGTGAGTATAAACAGCGCCTCAAACATGATGGCGAAGTGATACCAGAGCGCCATCAAATGCGGGCCGCCGATGGTGTGGCTGAAAATTTGCGCCATCCCTACGGCGAGCGAAGGCGCTCCTCCCGTGCGATTGAGCAGAGACTGCTCGCCCACCATGCGCGCGAGATCGTTCATGGTTTCGGGAGCCAGCGCAAAACCCCAGCTCGAAATCGTGTGCGCGGCGGATTCAACCGTAGTTCCCACGATGGCGGGCGGACTGTTCATCGCGAAATAAACGCCCGGCTGCAGCGCGCAGGCCGCCACCATGGCCATCACGCCCACAAAGGACTCCATCAGCATCGCGCCATAACCCACCAGCCGCGCGTGCGTCTCCCGCAGAATCATTTTTGGCGTGGTGCCCGAGGAAATCAGCGCGTGGAACCCGCTCACCGCTCCGCAGGCGATGGTAATGAAGCAGAACGGAAAAATCTTTCCGGCGAAAACGGGGCCTGTGCCGTCGGCGAAACGCGAAAGCGCCGGCATCTGAATCACCGGACGGACAAACAGTATCCCCGCGGCGAGCGCCCACACCGCGCCGGCCTTAATGAACGCGCTCAAGTAGTCGCGCGGCGCGAGCAGCAGCCACACCGGAAGCGCGGAGGCCGCGAATCCATAAATGATCAGCGCCACGGCGAGCGCCGGCCCGGAAAATGAGAATGTCCGCGCCCAGCCCGGCGAGTTCGCCACCCACTGCCCGGCAACGACGTCGAGCGAAACGAGCGCCACGCCGATCGCCGAGGCCTCCAGCACGCGCCCCGGCCGCCAGTAACGCAAATACACTCCCATCAATATTGCGATCGGCACAGTCATCGCCAGCGTAAACAATCCCCATGGAGAGGACTTCAGCGCGTTCACCACCACAAGGCCGACCACCGCCAGCAGGATTACCATAATCGCCAGCACAGCAATCTGCGCGATGAACCCGCCGCGCTTGCTGACCTCCTCGCGCGCCATTTGCCCCAGCGATTTCCCGTCGCGGCGGATAGAGCAAAATAGAATCACGAAGTCCTGCACGCAGCCGCCCAGCACCGCGCCAACAATCAGCCACAGCGTTCCCGGAAGGTATCCGAATTGCGCCGCGAGTGTGGGCCCTACGAGCGGCCCCGGCCCGGCGATGGCGGCAAAGTGGTGGCCCAGCAGCACCCATTTGTTTGTCGGAACAAAATCGCGGCCGTCATCCAGCCTCTCCGCGGGAGTGGCGCGGCGCGGATCGAGCGCCAGGACTTTTGCGGCGATGAACGCGGAATAGAAACGGTAGGCAACCAGGTAGGTGCAGGCCGCGGCAACAATGAACCATGTCGCGTTGAGCGGCTCACCGCGGTCAAACGCGATGGCCGAAAGTCCGGCGGCGCCGCCCAGCGCCACCGCAACCCACACGAGCGCCCGCAGGATCTTCATTAATGTGGATAGCTCGCGTTGATGACGTTCACGACGTCCTTGTGCAGCTTGTCGTGTGACTTTTCATCGATGTACATCATGTGCCCGGCCTCGTAATAGGTGAAGCTGATGTTTTTCTTCACCGCCGGGTCCAGCCCCATGTGGTTGACCGTGTATTCCGCGCCGTGGAATACGCACGCGACGTCGTAGTAGCCCGCAACCACCAACACCTTCAGGTGCGACTGCCGCGTCATCGCCGCGCGCAGCGTTTCAGAAACATCGCCGTACTGGTTTTGCGGATAGTTCCACGGTTGCACCGGCCCGCTGGGGAGCATTTCAATGTCCGTTTCATACTTCAACTCCCGGCGCACGTAGTCCATGAACGTGGCCACGAACGCGCCTTCGTAGGAGGCTTCGCTTGCATCGTATTCCGGGCCTTCTCCCGCGGCGTCCACGTCAATTCCCAGAAACCGCGAATCCAGGCGACCGATGGTGCGCCGCTTGTCTCGCTCCAGCTCCTTGAACCAGCGGCGCGAGGTGATCCGCAGGTCGGCGGACTCGATGTACTTTGGTGAGAGGCCGGTGAACTTCGCGATCTGTTGAACAACCTTCTGCCGCTCGCCCGCGGACAGCTGGTCGCCCTTCATCAGCGCCGATGCATACTCGCCGTCGGCAAACTCCCGCGCCTGCTGAGCAATCTGCTCCACGGTCAGCTTCTGCATGTCCGCCGAGAGCAGGTGGTGATACCACGCCGTGGTCGCATAAGTCGGAAAGTAGGAAATATACGGCAGGTCGTTTCCCGGAGCGGAGCGCAGCGTCTGGAAATTGAGCACCGCGGAAACCAGCACGATGCCGTTCAAATACATCTGGTAACGCTGCTGCAGCACGCCGGCCAGCGCGCCCGAGCGCGTGGTGCCGTAGCTCTCTCCAATCAAATACTTCGGCGAATCCCAGCGCAGGTTTCGCGTGACGTAGAGCCGGACAAAGTTGGCGAACGCGGCGGCATCCTCGTTGAGCCCGTGAAACTGGTTGGGGTTCTCGCCGGGCGCGGGACGGCTGTAGCCCGTGGAAATCGCGTCAATGAAAACAATGTCCGTGGCGTCAAGGAATGAGTCGTCGTTGTCCACCACGGAATAGGGCGCGGGCGTGCCGTGGCCATCGGACGTGAGCACCACGCGCCGCGGGCCGAAGCCCATGTGCACGAACATGGAGGCCGAGCCCGGGCCGCCGTTATAGGAAAACGCGATGGGCCGCTTCGAGATGTCCTCCACACCGTCTTTCGTGTAGGCCACAAAGAAAACACTCGCGAGCGCTGTGCCTTCATCGGTCTTCAGCACATAGGTTCCCGCCGTCGCGGTGTAAGTAATCTGCTGGCCGCCAATTTTCGCCGTGTGATGCGTCACCGAAAGCCTGTCCTCCGGTGCGGGGCCGCGCTGCGCACTCGTCGAAGTTCCCTGCGGCTGCGCCGCCTGCTGTCCGCTGCCGCGGCGGCCTTGCGGGTCCTGAGCCGATTCACCCCCCGCATCGCCCCGGCGGCCTTGCGAATATCCACGCGGCGCGCACAGCGCGCCCGCAAGCAACAGTGTCAATCCCGCGAAAATAGCCCGATTCGCTCTCATCAGAATCCGTCTCCTCTCCCCGGACGGGGAAAATGCAGTTTGGAATCTACTCCGATTCACGCGTGTTGGCGCGTATTTTTTGCGGGATTTAGCGGCAGCTCCCGGGGAGAGAGCGATGAGTTTACGGCTTCCAGTTTGCCCCGGAAGCAAACGCGCAAAGCGGCGCGACATCGCGGAACACCTTCGCCACTTCCTTGATGAAGCTCGGCTTCATCGCCGCCGCGGGGGTGAACTTGCGGCGGACGATCCACGCGCGCGCCATCTTCCACTTGTCGGCGGACGCGGGCCATCCGTCTTTCTTCGTCCACTCCCCTTTTTCCATGGTGTGCCAGTAGCTTTCGTATTTTGTGCCCAAGCGGCGCTTCTGCTTGGCCACCCATGCGGGATTGGCGACGGCGCGCGCGATCCCGTACTTGCAGAGCGGCGAGGTCTTCACATTCGATCCCGCATAGATCCGGAATCCCACGGTGACCACATCCGCCATGACGCCGACATAAAGTTGCGAGCCTTCGCCATCGAGCGAATCCGGAAACGTCAGGTACATCCGCGTGTGGTAGGGCGTCTTGTCCTTCGCGAAACGGATATCCCGGTTAATGCGCGAAAAATTTACGCCGGTATTTCCGGTGACCACAAATCCGCCGCCGAGTTTCAGCGCATCCGGCGTCAGCGCGTCCAAAAGGTCGCGCATGGGCCCCACCACGTGCTGCTGGTAGCGGTCCCTGTTGGAATCCATCCAGGCTTTGCTGTTGTTCCGCCCCAACTCGCTGAAAAACCGGAAAGTTTCCAGGGTCAGAGCATTCCGCCGCGGCTCCATCAATTCCCTCCGAGCGCCCCCTGCATGCGATGCGCCTGCTTGCGTCGCGTATTCTACTATTTCCCGCCCGCGCATTGGAAAAACAGTCTGCGCCCATTCCAGCCGTCCGCATTTACTCTTGGCGAACCGGACCCCTCACTTGCGTCTCACTCCCGGCCCGCCGGAACCGGATCTGCAGCTGAAATTTCCCTCCAAGGCCCAACCTGGACTATGCTGTGCGATTCCACGGGGCGCGATGCGCCCCAAATCCAAAAACTGTCCAGGGGGCGTTTCGATGCGCAGGCTGACCGGAAAAATAAAGATTCTGTTCGGAACTATATTGGGACTGGCTCTTGTTTTGGGGATTGCGATAATGTCCCGCGCGCAAGACGCGCCGCCGAAGCCCGCGGCCACCGCAACCGTCCCCTGGACGCCCGAGGACATGATCAACGCTGAATCCGCCTCCGGCTTCCGCATCTCCCCCGACGGCAAGTGGGCCGCGTGGTCCAAGGGTGTCTCCACCAAGGAAAAAGATGGACGCACCTCCAATCTCTTTCTTTCCAGCCTCACCGAGAAGAAGGAAATCCAGCTCACCCGCGGAACGGACACCAACGGCAATGCCCGGTGGTCGCCCAAGGGTGACCTCATCGCCTTCCTCAGCACGAAGCCATTGCCCGAGGCCAAGCCCGGTCTCGCCCGCGCGCAACTCTGGCTGATCAATCCATTCGGCGGTGAGCCCTGGGTGCTCACGAATTTCGAGCGCGGCATTCAGCGCTTTGAGTGGATCGCCGACGACACCATCATCTTCAGCGCTCAGGAAGACGCCACGCTCTACGAAAAAGAGACCGAGGCCCGCAAAGACGATTCCAATGTGGTGGACGACGACCCACACGCCGCGCCCGTGCGCCTCTTTAAATTCTCCGTGAAGGATAAGAAGGTCACACGGTTGACCAATAACCTCGACCGCATCCAGGCCTGGGCCGTGACGCGCGATCTGTCTCACGCCGTCACCACCCACAGCCGTGAACTGAGCTATGCCTGGGATCAGAAAATTAAGCCCGTTACATTCGTTTGGGATCTGCGCACCGGTCAAAGCAAACAGATTTTCACTGACGGCAGGATTCTTCCCGGCAGTCTGGAATGGACGCGCGACGGCTCCGGATTCTATGCCGTTGCGCCTTATTCCACCGATACGCGATTCACGACCGCTTCGATCGAGCTGCTCTATTTCTACGATCTCGCCTCGGGCGCCACGCAAAAAGTGGATCTCGATTGGGAAAACGGCATCGGCCGCAGCATGGATGTGACCGCCGATGGGTTCGTCGCCATGCTGGCCGCGGGACCGCGCTTTGCTCCCGCGCGATACGTCATGTCCGGCTCCGGCGCCTCCCGCAAATGGATGCGCACGCCCATCGAGGGCCAGCACTCCACGAATTTCGGCACGCTGGTGTTGAGCGAAGACGCGCGCCGCGTTGTTTACGATTATTCGACGGCCAGCACCCCGACGCAGTGGTTCACCGCTGCTCTTGACGGCACCCGCGTCACCGATCCGGTTCAAATCACCAACCTGAATCCGGCGTACGCGAGAAAGGAAATCGCCAAGTCCGAAGTTATCCATTGGAAGGGCGCGAATGATGACGATGTGGATGGCATTCTCTTTTACCCGGTGCATTACGAAACCGGAAAACGCTATCCACTGGTGCTCGGCATCCACGGCGGTCCCGCGGGCACGGATACGGACTCGTGGTCCATCAGCTGGGCCTACCCCACGCAGCTTTATACACAGCGCGGCTCATTCGTTTTGAAAGTGAACTATCACGGCAGCAGCAACCACGGCCTGAAATTTGTGGAGTCCATCTGCTGCGGCCATTACTACGACCTGGAAATCCCCGACATCGAAAAGGGAGTGGACGCGTTGATTGCGCAGGGCAAAGTGGATCCCAATCAGATCGGCACTGCCGGCTGGTCCAACGGTTCCATCCTCAGCATTCAGCTCACCATCGCCAATCCCACGCGTTACAAAGCGGCAATGTGCGGCGCCGGCGACGTGGAATGGATCAGTGACTGGGCCAACGTCGATTTCGGCGAGTCCTTCGATCACTATTATTTCGGCAAAACACCGCTCGAAGACCCCGAGCTGTACATCCGCAAGTCGCCGATGTTTCAGATGAACAAAGTGCAGACTCCCACGCTCATCTTCTTCGGCACCAACGACCGCCAGGTCCCCACTTCTCAAGGTTGGACGCACTACCGCACCCTCTACTCCCTCAACAAGACGGTGAAGTTCATCCTTTTCCCCGGCGAAGCGCACGGTCCCACGAAACTCTCGCACCAGCTCCGCAAGGTCACGGAGGAGATGCTCTGGATGGACACCTATCTGTTCAAGACCGCGAAGCCGGTGAACGAAGCGTTCAAAGCGGATTCCCCGCTGGGTGAAGCCCTGCGGCGGCGCTCCATCGCGCGCAGCGGCACGTCCTACGGCAATATGACCAAGAGCGCGCGCCCGGTTCTAGCCCCCGAAGTGGTAAAGCGCGGCACGCTGGAGGTCGGGCGCTTTGAAGTCACGCGCGCGCAATATGCCAGCTTTGAACCGAGCTACAAGGTGGAACCGGGGACAGAAAACTATCCCGCAAACGGGATCACATTTGAAAAGGCCAAGGCCTTTGCACAGTGGCTTTCCGCGGCCACCGGCGAAACGTGGCGCATCCCCAATGAAGACGAGATGACATCCCTCTTCGCTGGGCGCACTGGCGAAAACACTCTCGATTTCTGGGCCGGCTACACTCCCAATCCCGATGACGCCGAGCGCCTGATGAAGGAAGTCAGCTCGCTGCCGGGCGATGCTCCGTTGCTCAAGCAGGTGGGCAGCTTCCGCGGCCAGGGCGAAAAAGAGGAAGAGCTCATCTTCGACCTCGGCGGCAACGTGGCGGAATGGGTTATCGGCGCGGATGGAAACGGAAAAGCCCTCGGCGGCAGCGCCGACCGCCCCGCGGACGCGAAGTCCGCCTACCGCGCGGCGTCGCAGGCCTACATGGGGCTCCGCGTCGTCCGCGGCGCTCCACAACCCAAGAAGTGAGTTGGCGTCTCACACATTCCGGAAAAGTCATTCGCGCAACGTTCTTCGCGGCGCTGGCCGCCGTTTGCACGGCGCTCCCCGCGCGGCCACCGCAATCCCCGCTTGCACAAACGTGTTCCGGCGAAACACGCGACGTCGTTGAGCTCGCTCCGGGAGTCACCTGGACACATCTCTGCCGCGAAGCCCCCGCAAATCCCAACGCGGCTCCTGCGGCGGGCCAGCCCCTCGGTGCGCCTGGGGGCCCGTGGTCCATCCACATTCTCGAAATTCAGCGGCACCGCCGTGAACTCGTGTTGCAAACGCAGATGGGAACCGACGCGCGGGGGCAACTCGCTCGCGTTCCGCTCACTCAACTCGCTGCGCAAGCGGTGAACGAAGGTGAAGAAGTCCTCGCCGCCATCAACGGCGATTTCGATATGGCTGCTCCCTACCTGGGAATCCCAACCGGGCTCGCCGTCAGTGGCGGCAAGGTTTGGACTGCCGGTGGCCCCGCGCGGCCCGTGCTGGCTGTCTTCCCTTCAGGACTTCCCGCCATCGGCGTGCCGGACGTCAGCATGACGCTGCACGTGGAAGACAAATTCCTGCCCATTGACTCGCTCAACAAGCCCATGGGATATGCGAAGGAACACAACCTGCGCATCTACACGCGAGCATTTCAATCGGAGGTCAGAGCAGCCGAGCCTTTCCGCGCCGCCATCATCAAACGCCTCTACCCGCCGCCGCCGTTGACCGTCCACGGTGTCGTGCGCGGCGTGGTCGCCGAAGTCCGCAACGAATCCGTGGTTCAACCCATCCCGGAGGGCGCGCTCCTGGTTGCGGAGCCGCCGGAAAGCAGAGCCCTGAATAATTATCTGAAAAACCTTCATCCCGGCGACCGGGTCATCCTCGGCATGTGGATCCGCATGGGAGACCGCGGTGATATCCAGGAAGCCGTCGGCGGGTTCCCGATTCTCATGACCGGCGGAAGTATTTCTCTTACGCATCAGGGAGAGCTGGGCGAATACATCAAGCCGCGCCACCCGCGCACAGCAGCCTGCTTCAACGATGACAAAATAATCTTCGTTGCCGTGGATGGCCGCCAGCCGAAGCTCAGTGTGGGGATGACACTCGAAGAATTGGCGGAGCTGATGCAGTCCCTCGGCTGCGCCGAAGCGGTGAACACGGACGGCGGCGGCTCCACGGAAATGGCCGTGAGGCTGAACAATTTCAAGGTTTTCGCTGAAAGACTTTCCCGGGATCCTGCGTTGGGCCTTGCCATTGTCAATTCCCCCTCCGACGGCCGCGAACGTGGCCGCCCCAACGCCTGGGTCCTGGTCCGCAAGCCGCTGTAATGCCTGACCGATTGTTCAGAGACGATTTTGCCTTCGTAGGGGCGGGTCTAAGACCCGCCCGCTCCCACTCCCGCTCGGACCTGCTAATTGCACTCCCAGGGTTCGGCAATACCTTTCTTCTCGCTTGCCGGATTCTCTCGGTCGAATTGCCATCGCACGGGGTTTTCTGTGATGTATCGGCGAATGTTATTCAATTCTTCAGCATTTCGAATGATGTGGTCATAATAATTCCGTTCCCAGACAGAATTATTTCTGGCTCCACGATAGGCATTGATCTCTCTCGTGGAATACCCCTTGAACGCCCGAATGATCCCGGAGATTCCTTGTCGCATTTCGATTGAAAGGGCGGGTCTTAGACCCGCCCCTACATTGCCCTGCTTTCCACGCGCACTCAGAATCAGAATTCCGTGGAGGTGATTGGGCATGACAACAAAATCATCGAGGCTCAAATATGGAAAATGGTTTGGCAAGCCAAGCCAATTCTTCTGAACAATTTGGCCGTATTGGGAATGTGACACGTAGCCATCCACAACTTTCCCGAACAATGATGCCCGCCTGTGCGTACAAATGGTGATGAAGTAGAGACCTGGAGAGGAATAGTCAAACCCTTTAAGCCGAATCGTGCGCCGAGACCGCATTTGTTCGCCTTCGTAGGGGCGGGTCTAAGACCCGCCCGCTTCCACTCCACTGGAATTATTGCCATCGTGCAGGGGCCAAGCGCCGCTTGCATTTGCCTTTGCCATTAATCACTTCTCTGATTCTTATTCCTATAATCGTGGTTCACGCTCCACCGGCGCCCTCAAAATGCAAACGCCTCCCGGTGAGGGGAGGCGCCGCAAGAATCGTTGGCTAACTTAACTTCGTTTAGTCGCCGGCAGGCGCGGCCACTTCGGGCTCCGTGGCGGTTGACTTCTTCGCCGCGTTGCCATTCGCGTGACCATTGCCGTTTCCGTTGCCGTTTGCATTGCTGATCACAACAGGCGGCGGTACGGCGGCAGGTGTGGCGTTCTTGATCTGCTGCACCGAGCCAATCGTCACCACCGCGGGCTGCGCTTTCTTGAGGACCATTTCCTCGTAGATGGCGCGGACCTTCGCGGCTTCCTGTTGCGCCTGCTTGCGGCGCGCGCGGTCTTCGTCGGCCGCGGTCACCGGAACATCGTCGTGATCGCGTTCCTTCACGCGCGCGGCATCCTTGGCGTCAATCACCAGCGAGTGCTCATACGTCCCCAGGTTGACTTTCTTCCCGGCGGCGTAAATCTCGTGCTTGCCGTGCGTCTTGTACCACTGCGCGACGGTCGCGTTCTTGTACATGTTCTCGATAATTTTCCGCCAGCCGATGCCCGTGTTGTACGCGCAGAACGAAATCTCGCCCTGTTGCGTCGCATACGGAATAATGCACATTTCGGTGCGCCGGAAATCGTAGTTGAACAAGTCCTGGAACCACATG
>JBGOTC010000015.1:0-20238 GCA_041476305.1 Terriglobia bacterium | reverse complement strand
TCATTTTGTCCAAGGCGGCACAAGTTCTGCGCGCCAAGGTAAAGGGCGCGAACTTCCTCTGGATGCATCTCCAAGTGCTTCTGAATCACTTCGACGGCGTGGCGATGCGCGGCCTCGACGATGGATGGATTTAATTTCATCCCATCGTACGTATTGGCCAGCAGGCTTGGAGCCTGGTAATCGTCCGGACGCACGCGGCAAGCCTGCTCGAACAACTTCGCGGCTTCCTCCAGCTGCCCGTGAATCAGGCAGGACCGGGCGTAGAAATAGAAACCCTCGAACAGGTTTGGGTTCAGGCGGATGGCGGCTTCAAACTCATGCCGCGCTTCCTCATCGCGCTCCAGCAGGGAAAGCATATGGCCGCGCGAAGCGTGGGCCTCCGCCAGTTCGGGATCGAGATCCAGCGCTTTGCGGCTTGCCGCGTCGGCTTGCTTCAGATTTTCATCGCTCGGCTGCCAGTAAAACTGCAAAAAAGAATGGCAATCGGCCAGCCCCGCCCAGGCGCGCGCGTAATCCGGATCAATTTCGATGGCGCGCTTAAACATGTTGCGCGCGGCCTCTATCCCTTTCCTGCGAAACTGGTGAAAATATTGTCTTCCGCGCAAATAGTAATCGTAAGCTTCGACGTTCGCGGTGGGAACCTTCTCGATGACGCGCTTCTCTTCCTCGGAGAGCATCACCTGGAGGGCCTCGGCAATGTTTTTTGCCATTTCGTCCTGAATGGCGAATACATCTTCCATGGTGCGGTCGAAACGCCGGGCCCAGATGGAATGGCCGGTGCGCGATTCCACGAGTTGGGCGGTGATGCGGATACGGTTGCCCGCGCGGCGGAGGCTGCCCTCAAGAACATAGGCAGCGTTCAACTCCTGACCGATGAGCGGCGCGGTGATTTGCTTGTCACGGTAAGCAAAAACCGCGGAGCGGGGGAATACGCGAAGATCTTTGATGGTGGAAAGCTCGGTGATGATGTCTTCCGTCATGCCATCACGGAAATAGACATCCTCTTCGCCGCGGCTCAGGTTTTCGAAGTAAAGAACGGCCACGGATCTTTCGGCCTGGCCGGACGTTGGGTTGGTTCTGCCGGAATCGATGTCGCGTTTCAATCGCTGCAAATCCTCCTTGATCTGGGCCGCGGACTGATAGCGCGAATGCCTGCTCTTCTCGAGAGCCCGGCCGATGATCTGTTGCAACTCGGGCGGCACATGCGGAATGCCGCGAGAGATGGGCTGTGGCGCACGATTCAGGATGGAATCGAAGACCATCGCCGAAGTGGCACCAGTGAATGCCTGGCGGTTGGTGGCAATTTCATAGAGCACGGAGCCGAGGGAAAACACATCGGTACGTGAATCCACTTCCTCACCGCGCGCCTGCTCCGGCGACATGTAAGCCACGGTGCCGAGCGTGGAACCGGGACTGGTGAGCATTTCATTATCCGGCCCCATGGTGGCGAGAGCGGAAGCCGCGACCGTTTCGCCAGCGCGGCGATGTTCCAGCAACTTGGCGAGACCAAAATCCAAAATCTTGATTTGACCGCCCCTGGTGACAAAAACATTCGCCGGCTTGATATCACGATGCACGATGCCTTTGGCGTGCGCTGCTTCCAGCGCCTCAGCCATCTGGATGCCGAAGACGAGCAATTCCTCAGCCGAGATCTGGCCGGCGGTCAGGCGAGCCTTCAAAGTCTGGCCTTCGAGGAGCTCCATGGCGATGAACGGCCGGCCCTCATGCTCGTCGATGTCATAGATGATGCAAATATGTGGATGATTCAATGCGGAGGCGGCGCGCGCTTCGCGTTTGAAGCGCTCAATGGCCAACGGATCGGAAGCCATCTCTTCCGGCAGGAACTTCAGGGCCACCAAGCGTCCAAGCCGCGTGTCCTCGGCCTGAAAGACCACGCCCATCCCGCCGCCGCCCAACTTTTCCTGAATGCGGTAATGGGAGATGTTCTGTCCATTCATAATGCTGCCTGAGCCCCGGACGCGGCGCAGATGTTACGTCGCAGGTCAGACCAAGTCAATGAAATGCGCGGACGGAGCAACGCGATAGATTCAAAACCGGTGTATGATGCGCGCAGTCTTCCCCACTACAAAATAAAACCTATGGAGGAAAAGGCATGAAATCAAAGCTAATTCTGGCGAGCCTCGTGGTGCTGTTCGTTAGCGCGGTGGTATGCGTGGCCGCGACGGACGTGCAAATGGGGACCTGGAAGCTCAACGAAGCGAAATCCAAGATTCCCGCCGGAGCGCCAAAGAATACCAAGGTGGTGTACATGGCGATGGGCGGCAACACAATGGTCACTGTGGACGGCGTGGACGCAGATGGAATGCCGGTTCACAACGAATGGACGGGCAGGTTCGACGGCAAAGACTATGCTGTTACCGGCGATCCCTTGGCCGACATGCGGGCCTACAAGCAGATCGACGATCACACTTTGGAATTCACCGGTAAGAAAGGCGGGAAGGTTTCAGTAACCGGCCGCATCACCGTTTCGGCCGACGGGAAAACCCGCACGGTCACCACAACCACAACCGATGCGAAGGGCAACAAGATCAACACCACTGCCGTATTTGACAAACAATAACTGGAAGACTTGCTGAGCGACAAAGGGCCGCGGATATCCGCGGCCTTTTGCATTCGAATTAGCCCAGGCTCCGTCATCAACAAGATTTGGTCCGTCGCGCCCGCCTCAAGCGAGGATACGCGAGATCGAGTGTGCACAAGTGAACAGACGCGAATGCCGAGGACGCCTAATCTGCTTGGACAGTGAGTGAAGTCCGTGGATCCAGAGGTCTTTTGATTTGTCCGCGCGCTTCACCTCCTAACCCTTTCACCAAATAGCCGTTGTAAGGTGAGAATTGACTTGCCGCACGACTCACCACCAGCCCGTAGCTCTTGGTAGACACGCAGAAAGAAGCGATACGGCAACCGGGAGGCGATCCGGTCCGTGTGTTTCACCCATCGCCATACAAAGTGAACAAAGGAGATCAACAGTGAATCGATTCAAGGTAGCCGTGATGGTGATTTGCCTGGCGCTGGTGGCGGCGGTATTCGCCCCCAACGGCAATGCTCAGAACAGAGACAAGAGAACGACGGTGACCTTCACCGAACCAATCGAGATCCCGGGTGGAATCGTTCTGCAGCCCGGCGTGTACGTGTTCCACTTGCTGGGTTCCTGGGAGAACCGATACATCGTCCAGATCTCCAACGAACGGGAAGACCATATGTATGCGACAGTCATCACGGTCCCCAATGAACGTCGGCGCTCTACGTCCAGGACAGTGATGACCTTCAACGAACGGGAAGCCGGCCAACCCGCAGCCATCCACGTTTGGTTCTTTCCGGGGGACACCACGGGGCGTGAATTTGTTTATCCGAAGACACGTGCAATTCAATTGGCCAAACTGACACACGAACCTGTGCTGGCGATGCCGGTTGAAGTCGCGCCAAATATTACGGCCCCAGTGGCGGCACCAACAGACGCACCAGTCGTTGCGTTGAAGGAAGCTCCGATCACAGCCATTCAACCAACGGGGGAAGAAGTCCCCGTCACGGAAGTGGTGCAGGCCCCGAAGCCTGCCGAAGTGGCCCCAGTGGCGGAATTGCCGCATACAGCCAGTTCAGTGCCACTCATTGGACTGATCGGCTTGCTGTCAATTTCAGCGGCGATTGGGTTGTGGTTCCTGAAGAAGTGCGCTGTCGTCTAGGAGTGGAAGCCAAGTGCTTGCGCGGGCGGAATGGTCCGCGCAAGGGCGGCTGGAGAGAACACACATTCAATATTGGAATGGAGTTCGCTCCGGCGCTTCAGGTTGTCAGGAATTTGGGAGCAAGGTCCATTCTAGCCCCCGGACATCATAGACCAAGCAAGATCAGGGCTGATTCGCCGTATCCCTGCTAACGATTCGCGTTCGGCATGAGGTGCAGCCCCTTGAAAATGCAAATGGTGGCATGGCGTTACCTGCTCGTCCCTCTGCTCGTGGTCGCATTGCCGGTGATATCCCGGTCGCCCGAGAAATCGAATGTCCCGTCTCCCCAAAACGGCTCGACCAAGATCAAAGTCTTCGTTGGGCAGGTAGTGCTGCACGCGACCACACAGAACCGCAGAGGAGTAGCGGTCTCCGGATTGGAGAAGAACGACTTTCAAATTTACGAGGATGGGATACTTCAGCGCATTGAGGCATTTAGCCATGAGGACATCCCCGTCACTGTGGGTCTGATTGTGGACAACAGCGGGAGCATGAAACCGAAACGCGCGGAAGTCGTTGCGGCGGCATCCACATTTGCCCGCGCGAGCAACCCGCTGGACCAGATGTTCGTCGTCAATTTCAACGAAAAAGTGTCATTGGGCCTTGCAGACGAGACTCCCTTCACGGACCAAGTTGCGCCGCTCGAAGTGGCTCTACAGCGCATGCCCACCGAGGGAAGGACCGCGCTCTACGACGCCATCGCCGCGGGGATTGAGCAGCTCAAGAAAGGCAATCGCGACAAAAAGGTGCTGATTGTCATCAGCGATGGAGGAGACAACGCCAGCGCACATACGTTGAAAGAGATCCTGATCCTGGCGGCGCAGTCCAACACAATCATTTACACGATCGGACTCTTCGATGAGACGGATGCCGACAAAAACCCGCGGGTCTTGAAGGAACTCGCGAGAGACACGGGAGGCGAGGCCTTCATTCCTGAATTGTTGAGCGAGGTTATTCCCTTGTGCGCGCGGATTGCCCACGATATCCGGAACCAGTACACAATTGCGTACTCCCCCACGAACAGCGCACAGGACGGGGCACACAGAAGCATCTTGGTCAAAGCGAGTGCGCCAGGGCGAGGCCGGCTGGTGGTCCGCACGAGGACGGGCTACTTCGCGCCCACGAAGCCTCCGGAAGGTCCGCCCAGTGTCCCGCAACCACGCGTGCGAACGCCAAACAGCCAGCCATGACAATTCGCGTGGAGGCGCAAGAGGCGTGGAGGACAGGAATCAAAAAGTATCTTCGGCTGGGAGGCTCACTGGTCCTTTTTACCGTGGGCGCGGTCTCGCTGTGTTACTGCGGAATCGTCCTGCTCGACGCGAGGCAGCATCAGGCCGATCAATCGCGGCGGTTTGACCAGGCGTTTGGAGAGGCACAATCACCTAGCGGCGACGCGGGCTCTAACGCATCGCCGCCATTGCCAGCTGCCATTGTTGAAGGAGTCGCAACAAGAAGCGGGATTCCAGATCCGCCTGTGGCAAGAGAACTCCCGCTCGGGCGTATCGAAGTCAAGTCCCTGGGAATTGTGGCGATGGTTGAGGAAGGTACGGCTATTGGGACCTTGCAGCGTGCTCTCGGACACATCCAGGGGACTCCGATGCCGGGGCAGCCCGGCAATGTGGGAATTGCAGGACACCGGGACACGTTTTTCAGGAATCTGCGAAATGTTCAGGATGGCGATGAATTAACATTGACGACGCTGGCGGGGATATTCCGCTATCGCGTCCTATTAATCTCCATCGTCGAGCCGAATGACACGACGGCGCTGGCCAACTCCGAGGAATCCATCCTGACACTGGTGACCTGCTACCCGTTCAGTTTTGTCGGGTTTGCGCCAAAGAGATTTATCGTGCGCGCTATCCTGATTGAAGTGAAACCGCGATAGGCCCCCGCCGAAAAAACAGACACTCGAAATCCTACTGCTGGCCGGACTGCGTGGAAGAAGCGCGCGCGGCGCCTTGCGTTGCTCCTCTGCGGCCGGGAGCGTTGATAAGCGCAGTCTGAAATTCTTTCAGCGCTAAGGCCGGCTGGTTCTGCTCCAGCAGCATTTGGCCGAGCTGTTCGCGCGCGGGAATGATGGGCCCCGGCGTTACTGGAAGTTTTTCGACCGCGTCTTCTTGATCCGCCGCTTCGCGCATCAGTGCGAGAGCTGCCTGGGAATTGTTGCTTGCCTGAGCCGCCCAGGCCATCACCTCGCGGACTTGAATGGCCACTTGCCCCGCCCAATACTCATTCCCCGCCGCACGAAGCTGCGTTTCGAGCTGTCGCAACTTTTCGGATTCCTTGAGAGCGTCTGCGGGGTGACCAGTCCGGGCGAGGCCGAGCCCACGAGCCCAAACCGCGATCGCCTCGACCTGGGGCGCGGTTCCTGTGGGAGGAATGATTCTTGCCGCGTCGGCCCACTGACTTCGCTCGATGGCGTAGCGAACCTGCATTGCAGTGGATGCGTAGCCTACTTTGAAATCCCGCGAGTTCAGTTGCGACATTTTTCTGAGTTGCTGAATGATCTGGGCTGCGTCAGCGTCACGCCCACTTTGCAGATAGGCATACACCAGATAATCCATCGCATGAAGCTCTTCTCCGATGTCGCCGTGCTTGTGCGCCGCATCCCGGGCGGCGAGGTTGGAAGCAATCGAGTCATCCCATAACCCAAGCCGCGTGAAGATGTGCGAGGGCATGTGGAGTGCATGCGGCGCGGAAGGCGCAACAGTCGAATAGGCTCTGGCAGCGGGGAGGCCCTTCTGCGCGAGTTCGGCATTGTCGTAGGCATGGATCAAGTAGTGAGGGAGGCCGGGATGCTGGGGGTTCGCGCGGTAAAGCGGCTCGAGCAGGGCGGCTGCCTTCTTCTGATTGGCGTGCGATTTGTCCGTCGGAAGCGCGGTAGATAAGAGTGCAAGCGCGTAGAAGATCTGCGCTTCAATGTCCTGCGGATTCGCCGCGGCAAGGATGCTCATTGCGCGTTCATAGTTCAAGGCGCGCGTGCGGTAGGGGACGGTGGTTGCATCCTTATACAGCATGGCCAGGGCATCGATGAAACCGCACTCGCATTGCGTGGCCGCGGCAAGGCGTTGCGCCTCGAGAATCTCACGCTGGTCAGCAGAAATCGTCGCGGGTGAAAGAAAAGGCTCCCAAAGCTGGTGAAAGTGCGACATGGCAATGCCCCAATGCGCCATGGCGCAGCGAGGATCGCTTTTCGCGACGCTTCGGAAGGCACTCTCCGCGGCGGAGTAAGGGAAGGAATGAAGCAGCGCGACGCCGCGGCTGAATTCCTGTTGCACCGAGGTTTGGCAGGAGGTCGGAAACGAAACCTTCCCCAGTTTTTCGGGCGTGCCGTGATCGTGCGCTTCCTGCGCGGAAATCGTGCAGGGGAGGATGAACAAGAAAGTTACAAGTGATCGCGATACGCGGGACATCAACACCTCCCTGCGGCCGTTGCGCCCCGGCAAGCAATTTACCACCAAGGGCGGTCCACCCAATAGACCCGGATGGAATGGCCGATGACCGCGACAGGCTCCCGGTCCAAGAACGACTTATAAGTGTCTCTGTACGCGGGCTTGAAAACCACTCCCGTCAGGACCATGGTACTGATTGCGACATAACCCGGCAACTTGGGTGGAGAAAGTTGGTCTTCCACAAATTGTGTGGATCCGACCAGCCGATTGAAACGCATGCCGTAATAGGAGGGATCAGCAGGGCCAAAATAGGCGAGGTTGATTTCCTGGACGCGGTTTTCGTCCATCCACTTCTTGAGCTGCTTCAGGTCCTGTCCCCAATCGATGTTTGAATCTTCCAGGTATCTGAAACCGTTTCGCGGACCTCCCACGATCGAATTAAAAAAGGCGAGGTTGTGCGGGTAAACACGGGCAAACTCAAACAGCCAGAGCGCGCCGAGGAGACAGAGTATGGCCACAGCAATCTTCCGCCGGGCACGGATCATTTCGGAGGCGCAGAACGCGGCGAGCAAGAAGACGAATGGGAAAATGGGAAGAATGTGACGCACTCCGATGTTCAACATGGAAATCATCGCCGCAAGCATGAAAATGCCGACCGGCACAAGCATGAAAACAGCATTCGATAGGACTTCTCTCCATCGTGCCGCGCAGGTGATAAGCCCACCGAGGAAAAGCAGGACAAGAGAAAGTGGAGTCTTGATGAGGAATGCAAATGGAAAGTAATACCACCAACCTTGAGTGCTGATCTTGCCCGCCAGGAACGACGCCCTCCCGCCCATCTTCACCTGTCCGAGCAGAAAACCTTCCGAATAGGCATTTGGAAGCAGGTGATTCGAGTCCACCCAGTGAACTATTTCCGCAAGTAGCGGCGTGGGAGCACAAAAGACTTTGTCCGCATCGAATGAGGAGCGCCAACCGGGAGTCGCGCTGGGCAAATACCGAAAGTCATAGACGGCCCAAATGGAGGCCCAACTGACCAGACCTACAAAGATTGCCAGCGCCCCGCCCGCGATAATTCGACCAACGCGAGTCCTGATGACCTTGTGTTTTCGGAACCGGCATTCCCAAACTGCGGGCCTGAGAGCATGGATCAAGATGAGTGCCAGTAGGATTGGCGCCAGGATGATGGCGGAATACTTGCTGACGATAGCCAGAGCCGAGAATAGGGCCAAGCCCACAACGTTCAGCATCGTCAGGCGGCGGCAAGTCCGCCACAGAAAATAGACACTCGCGAAAAGAAAGCACGTGACGCCAATATCCGTGGTTACGAGCGATGATTGCGCCAGGATGTTTGGTTCCAGCATGTAACACCCCAGCGCGATCACCGCCGGCCAGAACCCGAGCAATTCTCGAGCCCAAAAAAAGAGGATGACACCAAGTAAAACTCCCAAGAGAGCCATCATGAACCGCGCGGGGTAAAGCATCCTGTCGGCGTCATTCATCTGATACATGAAAACGTGGGCGTATTCGGCCTGGGTCATGCCAATCCAATCACTCGGATCGTAATGATCAATGATCTCCGTGTTTGATTTGATTCCTTCCTGGAAGAAAAGAGGCAGCGCCGCCCACATGCGAACCAGGGGAGGATGTTCAGGATCCGTACGATAGTCTCCGGCGATGAGCGCCGTGTAACCCGTTGTCAGATGGTAGGGCTCGTCAGAGGTCGCCGATGTGCGCGTAAAGCTGACGGTGGAGAGGGTGAGGAAAACAGCAGCGAAGAGTATCAGCACAACTGCAGTGCGCATCCACCCCTTCTGTTGCATGCGGCGAATTGTATCGGCTGAGTCGGAGTGACGCTACAGATTTCTAGAGTGACAGAATTGTTGTTCGAGAATTCAATACAGGTGGCCTGTCTGCGGAAAAGGCAGCCAAATTTACTGGACCGCCGGAGCGTTGGGAATGATGGTGGATTGCCAGGCCACGACCTGCCAGCGGGCGTTGCGTTTGAGGAAGGTGCCGGTGTTGCGGTAGTTGGCGGTGCTGGGAGGTTTGCCAGCACTGTTTTCGGTGTGCGCGACGAGCCGGAAGGCCACGACGGCAGTGTCGCCATATTCGTGAACGGTGACATCCTCGGCGGAATACGTTGTGGTGCTTTCGAGAGCCGGCCGCGAATTCCCCAGGTTCCTCATGATGTCGGCCTTGGTGACGACCATTCCCGTGGACCGCGTGTAGATGACGTCGTCCGCGAAGAAGCTATCGAAGCCGGCAGGGTTGCCGCGGCCGGCGTCACGCAGGAATTGCCCGACCATGGCGGTGAGCTCGCGCGCGGTGGCGGACTCGACGGGCGCTTGCGCAGTGACCACAGGGATCAGCAGCAAACACAGGATGACGACGATTGGCTTCATACGAATCATGGCACCTCCGAGACCGGCAAATTCCTGCCTGTCTGGTACATGATGGCCGGAAAATGGAAGGATGAATAGAGCCCGCTGAAAAAACCACTCAGCGGCAAATTATTTAGAGAGCTTTCAACAAAGCCAACCAGCGCTGCCATCCCTGGTCGTGGGCGGTCACGTTTGCCGGGTGCATGGGCGATGAACTGCCGGGGTCCTCACCTTCACGCATGAAGCCGTGCCCTGCCCCCTCATAGGTCACCGGATCATATTTCTTGTTTCCAGCTTTCATAGCGTCGGTGGTGGCAGGAATGGAAGCGCCAATTCGAGAGTCATTCCCCGCGTAAAAACCATAGACGGGAGCGGTGATGGCGGTGACATCCGTGGGCCCAGAGCCATAAAACACAAATGCCGCGGAGAGGTCCTTGCGGTTCGTGGCGAACCGGAAAGATTGGCTGCCGCCCCAGCAGAAACCGGCGACGGCAATTTTTCCATTCGCAGCGGGAAGTGCTTTCACGAAGTCGGCGACAGCATTTAGATCGGCCGTGACTTGATCGGGATTCAGCGCGCCGAACGCCCTGCCAATATCCCCTGACGCGAATGAGGAAGTGCCTCCGCCATTCGGCCCCATTCCAGAGAGAAGGTCGGGGGCGATGGCGATGTAGCCGGCAGCAGCGAGCTTATCGGCGACCGTCTGGACCCAGTCGCTAAGGCCGAAGATCTCGTGGATCACGATGACGGCGGTCGCTTTGGTTTTCACTTCTGGATAGACGATGAACGCGTTCACAACGCGGTCGCCGTGCTTGACGGGGACCCATTCCTGGTGACGCGTGGACTTCGCGAGAGTTTGTTTGGCCCAGTCCTGCGCGAGGGCGGGTGACACGCAAAAAAGCAGAGTGGCGAAGGCAATGGATAGTCGTTTCATGGCCGGGATTTTACCTCGAAACTTGATGCGGAGCCAACTTCGGAGATTTCACGATTCTCAATATCCAATTCGCCGGCAGGCAGCAAACTTGCTTGTCTGCTGAGCCTTCTGGGAGTACCGTGTACGCAAGTTTCGTGCCCGGGGGGTCGCTTTGAAATTAGTCCGCATCTGCGTGCCCATCCTTACTTTTGTCCTGTTCAGCGGATCTCATACTGCGGCGGGTGCAACTGATAAAGCAGCAGATCATCTCAGCAAGGGCATGATTCTTGCGGACAGCGGCGACCCGGACGGAGCGATCGCTGAATACCGGAAGGCTCTGCGCATCAATCCGGAATACGCGGACGCGCACAACAATATGGGCCTGGCGCTGCGGATGAAAAACAATCTCGATGGCGCTATCGTGGAATTCCGCGAGGCGTTGCGCATCAGCCCCAATGACGCGGTGGTACATTACAACCTGGGAGTGGCGTTGCGCGGAAAAGGCGATCCCGCGGGGGCCATCACGGAATACACCGCGGCAGTGCAGCTGAAGCCCACGCTGGTGGAAGCGCGCAGCAATCTGGGAGCGCTGCTCGAAGACCGCGGGGATTTGGAAGGAGCCATCATTCAATACCGTGAAGTCCTGCGGCTGAAGCCAGAGCTGGCCATCCCGCACAACAACCTCGGCAGCGCGCTTTTCAAGAAACGTGAGATTGAGGAAGCGATTGCTCAATACCGGGAAGCGATCCGCCTGAGACCGGCCTATTACACCGCCCATTTCAACCTGGGCCTGGCGCTTTTTGAAAAGGGAGACATCGCGGGATCCATCGAGGAGTATCAGGAAGCGCTGCGGTTGAATCCCGACCATGCGAAGTCACATTTTTATCTGGGCAAAGCGCTCACCGCGAAGGGGAATACGGAAGAAGCAGGACGCGAGTATGCCGAGGCCATGCGACTGGACCCGAGGCTCAGACCACTGGTCAGTATGATCCCGAAATAGGATTCCCTTCCCTGCCGCCCTTCAGAAATGAACCCGCAAGAAATCTGGTATTGTATAAGTGTCAAAACGCGGGAATAAGTTTCCGCGGCTTGTGCGGAGGAAACAGATGAAGAGTCGCCTTGCAGTTGTGAGTGCAATATCACTGTTCTGTCTCGCGGCCTTGACGGCCGTAATGTCGGCGCAGCAGGACAAGAGCAAGCGTCCCAGCCCTCCAGGGCATGCGGAAATCAAGTTCGCGAATGGCAAGATGTTGACCATGGATTATTCCAGTCCACGGATGAACGGCCGCAAGATTTACGGCGGACTTGTGCCCTGGGGACAAGTGTGGCGCGCGGGTGCGAATGAGGCGACGACCTTCGTTACCACGGGCGACCTGACGGTGGGCGACGCCGCGGTCCCCGCGGGGAGCTACACACTTTTCGTCATCCCCAATGCGGATAGCTGGACGCTGATCATCAGCAAGAAGACCGGCGAGTGGGGGATTCCCTATCCCGGAGAAGCAAACGATCTGGTGCGAACGAAGATGAAAGTTGCTCCGCTTCCGTCTCCTACCGAGAATTTCACCATCGCGTTGGACCAAAGCGCCACGGGGTGCACTCTGCGATTGGATTGGGAGACGACGCGCGCGTCCGTGGCAATCGCTCCGAAGAATTAAGCGAAGGGCCAGTCCTCCCGTGGCCCGGTCACTTTGTTCCGGGGCGGAGGCGGCGTATTATTGTGTGGTCACCCTGGCCCAAGCTTCCAAACACAACGTGCCCGGGTTCGCACGAGATTGAAAGCAATCAAACTTGAAAAGGAGAATTGGGAATGAAGATTCAGAGCACGTCAATTGTTCGACCGATTTTATTTTTCGCGCTGGCGCTGGCCCTGCTCGTAGTGGCCTACCCGGCGCTGCACGCCGCCGACGATGCGGCCATGCCCGCCGTGGGCTCGGCCGCGCCGGATTTTAAGCTGAATTCGCAAGAAGGCACTCCGGTCAGCCTACACGATTTCAATGGCAAGTGGGTGGTCCTCTACTTTTATCCGAAGGACATGACTTCGGGCTGCACGATTGAAGCGCACAACTTCCAGCGCGACCTGGCGCAGTATGACGCGAAGAACGCGGTGATCCTCGGCGTCAGCGTGGACTCCGTGGATTCTCACAAGGAGTTCTGCACCAAGGAAAGCCTGACGTTCAAGCTGTTGGCCGATACCGGGCACGAAGTTGTGACCAAGTACGGCTCCTTGAGAGAAGCGAAGGCGCAGGATGGCTCACCGATTGTTTACGCCGCGCGAAACACATTCCTGATCGACCCGAAGGGCACGATCGTGAAGGTGTACACCAAGGTGAACCCAACTCCGCACAGCGCCGACGTGCTGGCCGACATCACCAGCATGCAGGCAACGAAGTAGCGGATAAATCCAAGCTCCAGAAGTTTCCGCCTCCATTCAGGCCGCGAACGCGGGTGGATGGAGGCGGTTCTGTTTTCGCGCGGACCGAATTGCGGCAGTGAATTTCTATTCGGGGAGCAGCGCTTCCGTCGTGATGCGGAAAATCGTCATGGCCCCGGTGGATGGAGATTGGCCGCGACCCGGGACCGGTTGGCCACCGCCAATCCACACGCCAACAATTCCTTTCCGGATTTGATGCTGGCCAGTTTGATCGACAAGACTCAGCTGGCGCCCGCTCAGCGTGAAGCTCACGGTTTTCTGCTCGCCGGGGTTCAAGTGGATGCGCGTAAAACCTTGTAATGAGCGGATAGGACCGGATTCCACTTCAGGGTGCGACAAATAAAGTTGCACGACTTCATCGCCTGCCACGGCGCCCGTGTTCTTCACATCCACCGAAATCATAACGGAATCTGTTGGGGTGATTTCATCGCGGTCCACGCGCGGGTTGCTGTAGGAAAAAGTTGTGTAGCTCAACCCGAAGCCGAAGGGATAGAGGGGCGTGCCGCTGAAATAACGGTAGGTCCGATTCGCCATTGAGTAATCCTCGAATGGCGGAAGCTGCTCGGTGCCGGTGTAAAAAGTGACGGGGAGTCTTCCGGAGGGGTTGTAATCTCCCGCCAACACTTCTGCGAGCGCCGTGCCGCCCTCCTCTCCCGGATACCAGGCCATGACGATTGCCGCGGCATGCTCCTGCGCCCAGTTCACGGCGAGCGCGCTGCCACCAGTGAGGACAACGATGAGCGGCTTGCCTGTGGCCGCAAGCGCTTCGAGCAATTCCTGCTGAGGACGCGGGAGATCCAAGCTTGTCCGGTCGCCGCCGGAAAACCCGGGGGCATAGACCTGCATCTCCTCGCCTTCCAGTTCCGGCGTAATTCCCACCATGGCAATCACGACGTCGGCCCGCCGGGCAAGCGCAACCGCTTCATCCCTGAGTTTGTCGGGAGGAAAGGGCAAGGCCCACGGCGGTTGCGTGAAATCACTTCTTTCGACTGGCTCCGTCAGGGGGCTTCCTATCGAGTGCAGGACTTTCGCATTGCCGAACCGCTTGCGAATGCCATCAAGAAGAGTGGTATACCGCGACGGCTCGCCGTTGTAGTTGCCCAACAAGACGCTGCGTGAATCGGCAACCGGACCGATGACGGCAATGGATTTCACATTTTGCGAAAGCGGCAAGGCGTTGCGCTCATTCTTGAGGAGGACGATAGACTCCCGCGCCGCCTGCAAGGCGAGGGCTCTGTGTTCGGGCGTGTCATTTTCAGCGAGCGTCAGCTTCGACCACGGGGCTCTTTCCGGCGGGTCGAACATCCCCAGCCGGAAGCGCGCTTCAAATAGATTTCTCACCGCGTTATCAATGTCGCCGGGAAAAAGCAAGCCATCGCGGATGGCGGCAGGCAAGGAGCGGAATTCATCGCCGCAAGTCAGGTCCGTGCCGCTCCTGACGGCGAGCGCCGCGGCCTTCTCCCGGCTGGAAACATATTTGTGGCCCTCGAAGATATCACTCACGGCGCCGCAATCGGAAACAACGTAGCCGTGAAAGCCCCACGAGTTCCGAAGAGCGTCAAACAACATGACATTTGTGCACGCAGGGTCATTCATTACGGAGTTGTAGGCGCACATGATGCTCGCCGCTTTGGCTTCCACAATCGTGGCCCGAAATGCCGGCAAGTAGGTTTCGCCTAAATCGTGGAGTGAAACAGGAACGTTGAAGCGATGACGCGACTGCTCCGGCCCGCTGTGCACGGCCAAGTGCTTCGGCGTTGAAATTGTCTTCAGATAGGCCGCGTCATCGCCCTGGAGCCCGGTAACAAAGGCCACTCCCATCCGCGAGGTCAGAAATGGATCTTCACCGTAGGTTTCCTGGCCGCGTCCCCATCGCGGGTCGCGAAAAATGTTGATGTTGGGAGACCAAAAAGTGAGGCCGAAGTAACGAGCGGAGTTTCCATGCAGCTGCGCATCGTTATACTTGGCGCGGGCCTCCGTGGAGATGACGTCGGCGACGCGATGGAGGAGGTCCGTGTCCCAGGTCGCGGCGAGTCCGATGGCCTGGGGAAAAACCGTCGCCGTTCCGGCGCGCGCCACGCCGTGCAGCGCTTCATTCCACCAGTTGTAGGCCGGAATGCCCAGGCGAGGGATTGCTGGCGCGGCATCCTGCATCTGAGAAACTTTCTCCTCGAGAGTCATGTGCGAGATCAGGTCATTTACGCGCTGCCGGATGGGGAGACTGGTGTCGAGATATGCGGGCTTTTCGGTTTGTTGATCGCGGCTGCCACCTTGGTGCGGAGGTGCCTGCGCGAATGCCGAGTAACACGCAAACAATATGGAAAGTGCCGGGGCAAATCCAATACGTCGCATCGGTGACCATTTTGCCGCGAAGAAATCCAATCGGCACGCGAGATTATGCAACAAAATGGCCCGTGTGGCGCGAGTGTCATGCGGGCAGAAACAATTCGGCCCCGAATCCATTTTGGAGATTCGAGGCCGAAAACTCTGTTCGAAGATATTCTCTACAACCCGTAGCTAGTTCATTGCGCCGCCCGGCGAACCCGGCTCTCCGCCAGGCTGCCTGGCAGGAGGGGGAGGAGGTTGGGGCCGGCCAGGGCCGCGCCCGCCACGGCCCATGCCCTGCGGACCTTCAGGACTCATGCCCGGCTGTTGCGATTCCATCCACTGGTGCAACTTCATTTGCTGTTCTGGCGTCATCGCGGACTTCATATCCAACTGGTGATGAACATTGGCCTGTTGTTCGGTCAATTGGGCCGCGCTGATCTCCGAGAGTTTCTTATCAATCGCCGCACGGTCCGGCTTCTCGCTAGACATGAGCTGCTCCAGCTCCATGTGCTTTATTTCCATGGTGGCGCGATTCTGAATGCCCGCCTTCTGAAAATCATTTTCCTGCTGAGTGATTTTCGCGGCCTGCTCGGCAGTGATGCCAAGCCGCTCGCGCATTGCAGGGTTGTTGACGATGCGGCCAAGTGGAGCGGGGCCTCGGCCTCCCCCCATTCCCATTCCCATCCCCATGCCACGTCCTATGCCGCGGCCCATTCCCGGCTGCATCCCCATATGTCCCATGGGGCCATGGCCAAATCCCATGCCGCCGCGGCGCAAATGCCTGCACATGATCATCCGTCGGCGGATTGCACCGCGAACATGGCGGCGCATCATTTGCATGTGCATTGGTCCGGCCATCATTTGGCCGCGCATGCCTTCCTGCATCTCCCCATCCATGGGATGGCCCATCATTCCGCGTCCGCCCATTTGGCCTCCGAGAGGAGGACCTCCCTGGCGCCGCCCACCCTGGCCCTGCTCCTGACCCTGTTGCGGTGGTGGCGGGGGGGCCTGCGTCGAACCCTGCGCGAAAGCCAATGTCGCGCACGCCGCCAGAGCCGAGAAAACTAACAATGCCTTACCTTTGATTCCCATTTCTCAATCCTCCTGAGACAAATGCCGTCCGCGAGTGCATGCAGCGTCAGTGATTAAACCCCGAGTGTTGATTAGAGTTGCGGTGATTGGTGACTGGTCTGCGCAAACGCGAGAAAACATTGCTCCATCCCATTAGACGTGCGGGGGCTGATCGGCGTTCCCTCAAAGTAGAAGGCGATTCCCGCGATGAGCACAGGTTGATTTCGAGAAGAGGGCACCTGCGGCGTGCGCATGATTTCTGATATTCTCGGCAACATGCCAAGCAAGTCAATCTTCGCGCTTGCTTTTGTGATGAGTGCCGCGGTGGGATCAAGTTTGACTCTCAGCGGGGCTCGCCATGCGGTGCGACAGCAGGGATCCGCGGCGCCCGCGCAACCCCCGGCAATCTCACCGCAGAACTCTCCACTTTCACCTCGCGCCACGTTGAACATCGTCGTTCTTGATCCGGCGCATGGGGGCGCGGATTCCGGCGCGCGCGGCGCTTCGGGGATCAATGAGAGTGAAGTGGTCCTGGAATTTGCGAAGGCGGTGCGGGCGGCGCTGGAGGCGCAAGGCCTGCGCGTGGTGCAAACGCGCACCGGGAATGATGGCCCCTCGTTTGACGATCGCAGCGCTATCGTCAATGGACAGCGCGGAGCGATCTTTATCACGCTGCATGTTTCCTCCTCCGGCACACCGGGACAAGTGCGCGCGTACTCCGCCCCGCTGCCTGCCGGGAGCGATCCTTCGGCGGCTCTCAGCTTCCCTGCGCGCAACGGACTCTTGCCGTGGGACCGGGCGCAGGACCCGTACGCGGCGGCGAGCCGAAAGCTGGCGGAGCTGGTGCAGACCGGTCTGACGCAGAAATTCGAAGGCTCGCCCGCGGCGCCGCTTGTTGCAGCCGTGCGGCAGCTGCGCACCGTGGCTGCACCGGCGATTGCGATTGAGGCATCGAGCGTGTCGATCGCGAGCCGCGACCAACTGATTCAAATGGCGCCGGGCCTGGCCGACGCCATCGCGCAAGCGGTGAAGGCGTTCCGACCAATTTACGAGGGGGGCGCGCATTGACGCCGCAACGCGCAAAGTACGCGATCCTCGGACTCGTGGCGATGGTCATCTTCGCCGCAATCTATCTTTTCGTGTTGCGGAGCCGGGTGCGCGAACTCGCCAGGCAATCGCAGATCGCGGAGCAGGCACAGCGAAAGATCGCGCAGACGTCGATTTCCACGCCCACGGATGTGAAAGTGAAAGCAACAATGTTCTGGGCCTCCGCGACAACCCCGGGGATGCTCGAACCTGTCAGCGTGGAGTTACGACTTTCCGCGGACCCGGTGCAGCGCTCGCGGCAACTGGTGGATGCGCTGATCCTTTCGCCGCCGACACCCGCGCAGCGCACGCTTTCGGCGGACGCGACGCTGTTGAGCTTCTACCTGCTGGCCGACGGGACGGCCTTCGCTGATTTCGCGGACACTCTTTCCACCGGGACTCCTTCGGGAATCATGAGCGAACAACTGGCCGTGGATTCCCTCACCAAGACATTGGCGGCTTCGGTGCCGCAAGTGCGGCGGCTAAAGATTCTCCTGCACGGGCAGGAGTCGGAAACGCTCGCGGGACATTTGGACCTGACCGGTTATTTCACCGTGAACGCGGCCTTGCCAAATGCAACACCGCCGGCCAATCCGCCACCTGCCCCGCCGGGGCGCTAGACCAATTCCATCGCGGGTTGACACCAAACCTCGCTGACTGCAAACTGATTTGCCTGTTGAAACTCTAAGAACGAGGAACAGCATTGCGTAGCGACGGCCGAGCCGCCAACCAGATGCGTCCGGTGAAGATCACACCGGACTTTATTACTACTGCCGAAGGCAGCGTGCTGATCGAAGTGGGTCAAACGCGCGTGATCTGCACGGCGACGGTGGATGACGGGGTGCCCACATTCCTGAAGGGACAGGGCAAGGGCTGGGTGACCAGCGAATATGGCATGCTTCCGCGCGCCACGGATGTGCGCACGCCGCGCGAAGCGATGCGGGGGCGGCCATCGGGACGCACGCTCGAGATTCAACGATTGATCGGGCGCACGCTGCGCGCCGTTGTTGACCAGAAGAAACTGGGCGAGCGCACTGTGGTGCTCGATTGCGACGTGATTCAGGCGGATGGCGGCACACGCACGGCGTCCATCACCGGCGCATTTGCGGCGTTTACGCTGGCCATGCAGCGACTGGTGACGGCGCGCATCCTGAAAGACCTGCCGCTGCGGGATTCCGTTGCGGCCATCAGCGTGGGGCTGGTGGATGATGAAATGTTGCTGGACCTTGCGTATGACGAGGATTCGCGCGCGCAGGTGGACATGAATGTGGTGATGACCGGCGGCGGACAATTTGTGGAGATCCAATCCACGGCCGAGGGCCGGCCGTTCACGAACGAAGAGATGCAACGCCTGTTGTCCCTGGCCGCGGGCGGTATCGGGCAACTCCGCGAGATCCAGCACAAACTTCTGCAACTCAACTTCAGTGGCCGCGCCCGCTAAACTGCTGCTGGCTTCCGCAAATCCCGGCAAGCTTGCCGAATTTCAGGTGTTGGGCGCCACGGAACCTGCCGCGCGTGGAATTGAATTCGCATTCTTGCCCGGCATAGCTTCCCTGCCCCGGTTTGAAGAATCCGCGCCAACATTTGCTGAGAATGCCGCCGGGAAGGCGCTGCATTACAGCCGGTTCGCGGAGCAACTGGTGCTTGCGGACGATTCCGGACTGGTGGTTCCCGCGCTCGGGGGCGCGCCGGGAGTCCGTTCGGCCCGCTACGCGGGTGAGGGCGCGAGCGACGCGGAGAAAGTCCGCAAACTGCTGCACGAATTGCGTGAAAAGACCGGGGACGAGCGCGTCGCGAGATTCGTCTGCGTGCTCGCCGTGGCCCAGCGCGGGCGGGTCCTCGCGGTCGTTTCGGACCATGTCTTCGGAGTATTGCTCACGGCGCCTCGGGGCGATGGCGGATTTGGATATGATCCAGTGTTTTATGTGCCTGCGTTGAGAAAGTCATTTGCGGAACTTTCCCGCGAAGAAAAGAATCGCTTAAGCCATCGCGGAAAAGCGTTTCGCAGATTGTTGGGTGGGTTTGGCGCAAGCTCCACTTAGGGGCTGTGCTATATTCCGACACTCGAGATCATGGCGAAGAAACCCAAGTCACGCTCTACAAAACCAAATAGGCAGAAGATTGCTCGCGGCAAGGGCCCGGCAAGACCAAAAGCCGCAGCGGGCAAGGTCAACACTGATCCGAAAAGAGTTGCGGCGATTCTCGCGAAACTGGACGAAGCCTACCCCGCCGCGGCCTGCGAATTGAAACATGAGGAACCGTTCCAGTTGCTCGTCTCCACGATCCTTTCCGCGCAATGCACCGATGAGCGCGTGAACCAGGTCACGAAGACGCTGTTCGTGAAATACCCGACCCCGGCGTCGCTCGCCTATGCCACGCCGCGCGAACTGGAGCAGGACATTCGCCACACGGGTTTTTTCCGCAACAAGACAAAATCGATCATGGGGGCGGCCAAGAAAATTGTTGAAGAACTCGCCGGCAAAGTGCCGCGCTCGATGGAGGAACTCCTGACTCTGCCGGGTGTGGCGCGCAAGACCGCGAACGTGGTGCTCGGCACGGCGTACGGCATCGCGAGTGGAGTGGTGGTGGATACGCACGTTCTGCGGCTCTCGATGCGGCTCAATCTTTCCAGGAACACGGACCCGAAAAAGGTGGAGCAGGATTTGATGGCCATCCTCCCGAAGGAGAAGTGGATCCTGTTTTCTCACCAGCTCATCTGGCACGGCCGCCGCGTGTGCCAGGCGCGCAGGCCGCGTTGCGCCGAATGCAATCTTGAGCGGCTATGCAGTTCCAAAGACAAAACAGTCTAGCTCGCGTTCCATAGACTCCCCACCGCCCGGCGCGTACAATTTTTGAGATGGAACTTCTCACCGGCAAGCAGGCCGCTCAG
>JBGOTC010000014.1:0-21496 GCA_041476305.1 Terriglobia bacterium | reverse complement strand
CATCAACTTGAAAAGCGTTTATTCCGTGATCCATTTCGCCGCCGCGCGGATGATCGCGCAGAAGAGCGGAAAGATTATCGCCATCAGTTCCACCGCCGCGCAGCGCGGCGAGGCGTTCCATGCGCATTACGCTGCGTCGAAGGGCGCCATCATCAGCATGGTGAAGGGGCTCTCCACGGAATTGGCGCCCCACAACATTCTGGTGAATTGCGTGGCGCCGGGATGGGTGGATACGGACATGTCGAAGCCAATTCTTTCGACCAAGGCGGGAGCAAAGTTTGCCCTCTCTTCCATTCCGCTCGGCCGCGTGGCTACGGCGGAAGAAATTGCCGGGCCGATCCTGTTCATGGCCAGCGACCTGGCAACCTTTATCGCCGGGGAAGTGCTCAATGTTAATGGAGGAGCGGTCCTTTGCGGATGAAGGCAAGTCTTTTACTGACAGTTCTTGCGCTCGCGGCGTTCACATTCGCCGGCGTGCCGCGCGCGGCGGCACAACAGCATCCCAGCGAAATTCCGGCGGCGGAGAGCGCGTCCATGGCCAAAGCGGTCCTCCAGCAAGCCATTGGAGGGCTCGGCGGCGCGGCGTATCTCGGGGTGCGCGATTCGGATTGCACCGGGCGGCTTTCGCAATTCGGGCAATTTACGGCGGACCTGAGCGGCTATGTGGAGTTGCACGATCTGCGGATGCCTCCGGACAAGCTGCGCCGGGAATACGCAAAGAGTGCCGCGATTATTGATGTGTATAACGGCGACAAGGGATGGACGCTCGACAAGGGCGGCGTGAATGAAGCTGATGCGGTGGGCATGGCCGGTTTTCAAACGGCGATGAGAATCAGTTTGGATTATCTGCTGCGCAAGCGGTTGAACGAGCCGGGGCTGTATTTCCATTACGGCGGGCAGGGCGTGGTCGATTTGAAGCAAGTCGATTGGGCGGAGATTACCGACAGTGAAGCACGGAGCTTCCGGCTGGCGGTGGACCGCAACACGCACCTGCCGGTCCAGTTCGTGGTCGCCACGCAGAATCCGGATACACACGAGGAAATCGAGGACATCACGACCTATTCCAACTGGCACCTGCAGGACGGTATTCAGACGGCGTTCCAGATTTCACGCGAGCGCAACGGCAGGCGCGTGTTCCAGTCATTCTATTATGCGTGCAAGTACAACAGCGGGCTCAGTCCGGATTTGTTCACGCGCGAATCGCTCGAGAAGCATTGGAAGGAGAAGGGGCACAAGAACAAGTAGCATTCGGCTCCAGCTTCCACACCTAGGGTAGGATTCCCTCCGCAGCATCTGCTAGACTCCGCGCAATATTCCATTTTCCGGCGTGGGTTCGCCCGCGCCCGAGGAGGCGCTTCCATGCAACGCCGAGACTTTCTGCAACGCGCGGCGGTTGCCGCGGCTGCATTGGGGTTGCCGCTGGCCCGGGCGGAACAATTCCTGGCGCAGGACGCGCCGCCGCTACCCGCAGCGGACCTTTACGCCACGGATCCCGAGCGCTACTGGACGGAGCTGCGGCGGCAATGGCTGCTGGCGAAGGACCGCATCAACCTGAACTGCGGTTCCATCGGCTGCACTCCGCTGCCGGTGTTGCGCGCCACCATCGAGCACATGCTGAGCGCGGAGGAATTCCGCGAAGGGCCCTACCCGTGGTTCGGGTATGAGGAGAACACGCGCATCCATGATCTGCGCGATTCCATGGCGGCGTTCCTGCACATCAGCCGCGATGAGCTGGCCATTCTGCGCAACGCCACCGAAGCGAACAATGTGGTGTGCAATGGATTGGATATGAAGGCCGGCGATGAAGCCATCCTGACCGACCAGGAACATCCCGGGTGCCGCGGGTGCTGGGAACAGAAGGCCGCGCGATTCGGAATCACGATTGTGAACGTCGCGCTGCCCACGCCTCCCGCAACGCCGGAAGAAATTGTGGCGCTATTCGAGCGCGCCATTACTCCGCGCTCGCGCATCCTCGTCTTCAGCCACATCACCACGGCGACGGGATTGATCCTGCCAGTGAAACAAATCTGCGCGATGGCCCGCGCCAAGGGAATCCTGACGCACGTGGATGGAGCCCACGCCGTGGGACAGGTGCCGCTCAACCTGCATGACCTGGGCTGCGATTTCTACGCCTCGAGCCCGCACAAGTGGCTGATGTCGCCGAAGGGCACGGGCCTGCTCTACGTGCGCGAGGAGATGCTGGAGAGATTGTGGGTCAACGTCTGCTCCGGCGATTGGAAGAACTATTCGCTGAAGGCCTACCGCTTCGAGAACCTGGGCACGTCGAATCTTTCCGTGATGGTGGGCCTGAAGGCGGCCATCGATTTTTTCCAATTGATCGGGCCGGAGCGGATTTACGCCCGGATTCACCAGCAGGCCGGAAAGATCCGCAGCATTGTGACCTCGCATCCTCAACTGGCGGTGGCCGCGGCGAGCCGCGACGATTTCTACGGCAGCCTGCTCAGCTTTTCCAACACCAAGGGGGATCTGGGCAACGTGGCGGCGGAGTGCGGCAAGCGGTCCATCCGCATCGCGGGCGGCGCTGCACGAATGCGCATCGCCACGCACATCTTCACTCAGAACTCAGAGATCAGCGCCTTCGGCGAAGCCGTGGACGCGGGCTTGCGCGCCTGACGACGTTTCCTCACTGGTCGCCCCCCGTAGCCGCGTTGGTCGCGCCTGCGCTTCGCGGTATAATGATCGGACGCCTATGGCCCAAAATTCACAGCAGAGAGAGGGCGCCAATTCCCGGGCGCCCAAAGTGCGCAGCACCACGGTGCTGTGCGTCCGCAAGGACAACAAAGTGGTGATGGCGGGCGACGGGCAAGTGACCGTGGGCGAGCACGTGATGAAACATTCGGCGAAGAAGATCCGCCGGCTGTTTGATGAAAAGGTCCTGGCGGGCTTCGCGGGCTCGACGGCCGACGCGCTTTCTCTCTTTTCGCGGTTCGAGAACAAGCTGCAGGAATTTCACGGCAACCTTTCGCGCGCGGCGGTGGAGCTGGCCAAGGAATGGCGCACAGACCGCGCGCTGCGCCACCTGGATGCGCTGCTGGCGGTGGCGGACACCAAGGGCACGTTTCTTCTTTCCGGTCACGGCGACATTATCGAGCCTGATGACGGCATCTGCGCCATCGGCTCCGGCGGGCCTTACGCGCTGGCGGCGGCGCGGGCGCTGGCGAAAAACACGAAGATGAGTGCGAGGGAAATCGCGCAGGAGGCCATGCGCATCGCGGCGGAAATCTGCATCTTTACGAATTCCAATTTCACGATTGAAGAACTGTAGCGGGCGGCGCATAGAAAATGGCGGACAACGCGGACAAGAAAGCGGTGATTTACCTCCCCGGCGAGCGCCAGGAAGAGCCCGCCGCGCTGCCCTCGTTTGACGAGCTGACCCCGCGCGAAATCGTGGTGGAGCTGGACAAATACATCGTCGGCCAGGCCGCCGCGAAAAAGGCCGTGGCCATCGCGCTGCGCAACCGTGTGCGCCGCCAAAAACTTCCCGCCGAGATGGCCGAAGAGGTCCTGCCGAAAAACATCCTGATGATCGGGCCCACCGGCGTGGGCAAGACGGAGATCGCGCGCCGGCTCGCGCGGCTGGCGGGCTGCCCGTTCGTGAAGGTGGAGGCCTCCAAGTACACAGAAGTGGGCTACGTGGGGCGCGACGTGGAATCCATGGTGCGCGACCTGGTGGAAACGGCGATTGACATGGTGCGCGAAGAAAAACTGGACGAAGTGGCGGAGCGCGCCGAACAGGCCGCCGAAGAGCGGGTGATCGACCTTTTGCTGCCGCCTTCGCCGCCGCCGGTGGACCCGGCAAGTTCGCTGGCTCCCCAGGTGGAGCAGCTTCGCCGCGACCAGACGGAACGCACTCGCGAGAAACTGCGCGCTCAGCTCCGCGAAGGCAAACTCGATACGCGCATGGTGGAAGTGGAAGTGCGCGAGCGCTCCATGCCCTCGTTTGAAATCGTCTCCAACCAGGGCGTGGAGGAGATGGACGTCAATATCAAGGACATGCTCTCCGGTTTCTTCGGCCAGCAGAAGAAAAAGCGCAAGATGACGGTGGCCGAGGCCTTCGATTACCTGATCCAGGAAGAAGAGAACAAGATGCTGGATATGGACCAGGTGACGCGCACGGCGGTGGAGCGCGCCGAGCAGATGGGCATCATCTTTATTGATGAGGTGGATAAGATCGCCGGGCGCGAATCGGGGCATGGCCCGGACGTGTCCCGCGAAGGGGTGCAGCGCGACATTCTGCCGATCATCGAAGGCACCACAGTCAACACGCGTTACGGGATGATCCGGACCGACCACATCTTGTTCATCGCCGCGGGGGCCTTCCACGTCAGCAAGCCTTCCGATCTGATCCCCGAGTTGCAGGGGCGCCTGCCCATCCGCGTGGAGTTGACGTCGCTCGGCGAAGCGGATTTCATCCGTATCCTCACCGAGCCGAAGAACGCGCTCATCAAGCAGTACACGGCGCTCTTGGAAACGGAAGGGCTGAAGCTGAGTTTTACGCACGATGCGATCGCCACCATCGCGCGCTTTGCGACCTCGGTGAACGACCAGACCGAAAACATCGGCGCGCGGCGCCTGCACACCATCATGGAAAAGCTGCTGGAGGAGATTTCCTTCGAGGCTCCTGACCTTAAGAAAAAGACCGTGAAGATTGATAACGTGTATGTGTCGAAGCAACTGTCTGAAATCGTCAAGAACCAGGATTTGAGCCGCTATATCCTCTGACCGAGAACCCGGCATGCGCCTGGCCCCCGCCCCCTCACGCCGAACTTCCCTCTCAACATTCGGGCGAAGTCTCTGCGCGCTCGCGGCGTGGGTATGGCTCGCGGGGTGCGCGGCGCCGGGCGCCCCCACTCCTCCCATGCCCATCGTGCCGAAAGTTGTGGCGGATCTGGCGGCGCGCCAGCAGGGGGAAAGCGTTGTCCTCACCTTCACCTTGCCGCGGCAGGATATGGATGGCGAGAAGCTCGTGGAAATGCCGGCCCTCGAAATTTTCCGCGGGGAGCGTCCCGCGGGCGCAACGGGAAAAATGGTGACATCGCTGGTGTACACGGTGCCCTCGGCGGTGGTGGACACCTACCTGCGCGAAGGACAAATCAACTTCCGCGATCCGCTGAAGCCCGGATCAGCGGCGGGCCAGGAAATGGTGTACATGGTGCGCACACGCGCATCGAAGAAGCGCGCCTCGGATGATTCCAATGTCGTTTCCGTGCGAGTGGTTCCTGTGCCGCCCGCGCCGGTTGGGATTCGCGCCACCGTCACGGAGCCAGCGATTGAGCTGACCTGGACAGCTCCCTCACAAGGGCCGCTGGCAGGCGCCATCGCCGGATACCGCGTGTACCGCGCGGAGCTGGCGGCTGCGGCGTTGCCGCCCAACCTGGCAGACCTCTCGCAGGTGCAACTGCGCGCGCCGTTGCAGTTGATGGGCCCCGCACAGGCGGCTCCATTCCGCGACACGCAATTCACCTTCGGGACAACTTATGTCTACGTGGTTCGCAGCGTGGCCGATTCGGAAGGCCAGCCGGTGGAATCGAGCGATTCCCAGCTTGTGGCGGTCGCCCCCAAGGACATCTTCCCGCCCGCCGCGCCGCAAAGATTGATCACTATCATAATTCCGGCTACCGAATCCGCCCCGGCGCACGTCGAACTATCATGGGACATCAGCGCGGAACCTGACCTTTCGGGCTATTGGGTGTACAGGAGTGAGCAACCGGACACACCTGGCCTACGAATCAACGCGCAGATATTGTTGAGCCCGACGTTCCGTGATATGACAGCAGTGCAGGGCAAGCGATACACCTACCGAGTTTCAGCGGTGGATCGCAACGGCAACGAAAGTCCTCTGAGCTCTCCTGTTCCGGCGGAATTCCCGCGACAAGGGCCCTGAGCGTCGCAAGAAAAACTGAAAGGCATTGACGTGGCACCTACCCAGTCCAGGGTCGCGCAGTTGTTTCCGTGGTTGAGCTCGCCTGCGGTCCGCATGGGTTTGCGCGTGGGCGTGCTGCTCTCCGTGATTCTCTCCGCATGGTTGATTCTGGCCAACCGGGTCCATGCGCTGGAGCGATTTGCCATGGAACGCAATGCAGTGACGATGGGGTTGTTTCTGCTGGTTGCGGTGGTGCCCATTGCGAGGTTCCGCTCGTCGCCCTGGTATCTTGCCATCTCAGGCGTGATCGGTTGGGCGATCAACTGCTTCTGTTATTTTGTATGGACGATTTATTTTGATTTGCTTTCAGGGCGAATGGGCGCGTTCCGTGTTTTTGTGATGGGCGCGGCCATCTACGGCCTGGCGGCGGTGATGATGTGGATCGGGAATCTGATCCATGGAGTGTGGCATCAGCACCTGACCGTCGCGCCGGTACCCCGCCGCCGTATTCCTTAATCCCGCCCGGCATGTTAGAACTGTCCCCGCGAACTTGACGCCCCCATGAAGCTCTGCCGTTTCCAACCGCAGGTCGTGCCCGGCCCGGTATTCCGCGCGGTCGCCGAATCGCATCCGGAGACTTTGCTCGGAACAGTGATCGGCGATTCCGTCCGCGAGATATCCGGCGATTTCTTCGCCGGCTGGCGGCCCGGGGAGCGCCTCTGGCCGCTCAATGAAGTGAAGTTCCTGCCGCCATCGAACCCCAGCAAGATCGTGTGCGTGGGGAGGAATTACCGCGAGCACGCAAACGAGCTGGGCAACGAAGTGCCTCCCGAACCGCTGATTTTCCTGAAGCCGCCCTCGGCCATCATCGCGCCGGAAGAGCCCATCGTGATGCCGGGCATCTCCAAACGCGTGGATTACGAGGGTGAGATCGCGGTCATTATCGGCCGCACCTGCGCGCATCTCGAGGAAAACGCGGATGTGAAGCCCTATGTGGCGGGCTACACCTGCCTGAATGACGTCACCGCGCGGGACCTGCAGAAGTCCGATGGCCAGTGGACGCGCGGCAAGGGCTTCGATACGTTTTGTCCCTTCGGCCCGGTGATGGAAACGGAATTGGACCTGGGCGCGGCCACCCTCGAGACTTTTGTGAATGGCGTGCGGAAGCAATGCGGGCGAGCCACGGAAATGATGTTTTCCGTTGATGTTATAATCCGTTGGATATCGCGAATGATGACGCTCGTGCCCGGCGACGTTATTGCCACCGGCACACCGGCCGGCGTGGGACCACTCCAGCCCGGCGATGTGGTGGAAGTGGTGGTCGGCGGGGTCGGCACATTGCGCAACCCGGTGATTTCACAGGGCGCATAGCAGGGGCGTTTGCGGCGCGCCGGTGACCACAGGCCATCGCGCGGGAAAGGAAAACCAGATGAAATTCTTTCTCGATACGGCAAGCCTCGACGAAATCCGCCAGGCCGCCGCGCTCGGCATTCTGGACGGTATTACCACCAACCCCACGCTGGTGGCGAAGGAGAAGCGGAAGTTCCGCGAATTGATCCTGGAAATCTGCGAAGTGGTGAAGCCCGGCGTGGTGAACGCGGAAGTGGTTTCCACGGACACCGCGGGGATGCTGCGCGAAGGGCATGAGATCGCTACCTGGCACCCGGGCATCGTCGTGAAAATTCCCATGACCCCCGACGGCATCCGCGCCGTTTCAGTTTTGTCGAAGGAAGGCATCCGCACCAATGTGACGCTGGTGTTTTCCGCGGCGCAGGCGCTGATTGTGGCGAAGGCCGGCGCGTATTTCGTCAGCCCATTCCTGGGCCGGCTCGACGACATCTCGGAGAACGGCCTGGGCCTGCTCCAGGAAATCATGACCATCTACCGCGCCTACAATTTCAAGACGGAAGTGTTGGCGGCGAGCCTGCGGCATCCCATCCACGTGGTGGAAGCGGCGAAAATGGGCGCGCACATCGGCACTATGCCTTTCAAAGTCTTTGAGCAACTGTTCCGCCACCCGCTCACGGATAAGGGACTCGATTCGTTTCTGAAAGACTGGAATGCCGCCAAGGCGACTATCGGCGATATTTTCCCGCCCGTGGAAGCCACCAAGGCAGCACGTTGAAGCTTCTGGATATTGATACGCGCATTCTTGCCGGCGCGGGGGCCGCCGGCGTGATCCTGATTGGCGGGCTCGTCTATTTGCTGCGCCGGCGTGATCCCTCCCTGGATGACCTGGAACGCCGGCGCCGCTTGCACGTGAACCAGGTGGGCCGCATCGCGGAGGGCCGCGTCACGGAATTGATGAAGCTGGACGCGCCAGCGCCCGGCAAACGCCGCGCGCTGGGAATTTTCGGCAAAGGCAACGGCGCGGGACTGGCCGCCCCAACACGGCACATGGTCTGCTACAGCTATTCCATTTCCGGAGTGACGTACGAAACCGCGCAGGACGTTACAGGGCTGGAAGCGCGAGTGAACTTGAGTCGCATCGTGGCCGGGCAGCCCGCCAGCGTGAAATATGATCCGTCAAATCCCAGCAACTCGATTCTCGCGGCCGACGATTGGTCGGGGTTGCACTAAGAAGCGGGGGCGCCACAGGTGAAACGCTACTTTCTGATGGCGCCCGCTCTGCTGGTTGTGATCGGGATGTATCTCGGGATCCTCTTCCTTTTGGTGCGCGCCACATTATTGATTGATGCGATGCCGCATGGCGCGTGGCACGCGCTCGCTCGCTTCGGTGAATTGTTCCTGGGAATCGCGTTGCTGCTGTCGGGGACCGTTGTTGCCACGCGCCTGGGCGTGTGGCTGTTCCAACCACCCTCCGAAGCGAATCAATAAGAATTCGGCAAGTTGGCGCGCCGCTTGCCCGAACGTCCGGCGTTGTGGCACTCTTGCGAGCCGGTTATACGCGCAGTTTCTTCTGGAGAGTTTCATGACCTCGAACGCCGGAGCCCCGCGGGGGCTCGAAGGAGTGGTGGCGGCGCGAACGCGTCTGAGCCACGTGGATGGCCTGAACGGCGTCCTGATCATCGGCGGCTACGCGGTGGAAGAGCTGGCCGGGCACGTGACGTTCGAGGAGGCCGCGCACCTGCTTTGGCGCGGGCGCCTGCCCGACCGCGTGGAATTGAAAGCGCTTTCCGCGGAAATGACCGCCCAGCGCCAGCTTGCCCCTTTGACGCTCGATGTTCTTCGCGCCGCCGCGGACGCTCCCCCGATTGACGCGCTGCGCATGGGTTGCGCCACGCTTTCCCTGGGCCTCCCCGACCCAAACTCCATCACCCCGGAGGCCGATTTCGGCGCGGCGATGCGGATGACGGCGTGTTTCCCGACCATCGTAGCGGCGCATTCGCGCATGGCGAAGAAGCAAGACCCCATTCCGCCGCGAGCGGACCTTTCACTGGCGGCAAACTTTCTCTACATGGTGCACGGGCGCGAACCGGACCCCGCCGCCGCGAAGGCGCTCGACGCCTACTGGGTCACGGTGATGGATCACGGGATGAACGCCTCCACGTTCACGGCGCGGGTGATTGCCAGCACGCGTTCGGACATGGTGAGCAGCGTGACCGGTGCGCTCGGCGCGCTGAAGGGCCCGCTCCATGGCGGCGCGCCCGGGCCGGTGCTGGATATGCTGCACGAAATCAAGAGCGTCGACCGCGCCGAGGCGTGGCTGCGCAATGAAATGGCGCAGGGACGGCGCATCATGGGCTTTGGGCACCGCGTGTACCGCGTGCGCGATCCGCGGGCTGAGGTGCTGAGCCACGTGGCTGAAACGCTGGGAACCGCCCAACTGGAAAACCGCCAACTCTATGACCTCGCGCGGCACGTGGAAAAAACCGCGCTGCGCCTGCTTGCCGAAGCGAAGCCGGGCCGCAACTTGAGCACCAACGTGGAGTTCTTCACCGCGCTGGTATTGCAAGCGCTCGGCCTGGAGCCCAAACAGTTTGTGGCCATGTTCGCCTGCGGGCGCGTGGCTGGTTGGTGCGCGCACGTCATTGAGCAGCACGCCGAGGATCACCTGATCCGCCCGCAATCGGAATACATCGGCCCCATTGGATTGAAAGTCGGCAGCTAGTCCGGTTTGCGCGGCAACCACAGACCCTGCATCGCACGTGAGCGCATGGCACACGAAGACAAACTCGAACAGTTGAAGCGCTTGAACGCCGAGGCGGAAGCGGGAGGCGGCGCGGAGCGCCGCGAACGCGAGCACAAAGCGGGCAAGCTGACCGCGCGCGAACGCATCGAGCTCCTGCTCGATGAGGGGACCTTCGAGGAGCTCGACAAGTTCGTCCGCCACCGTTCCATCGATTTCGGGATGGCCGAGCAACGCCCCGCGGGCGATGGATTCGTTACGGGCTATGGAAGGATCGGCGGCAGGCTGGTTTACGTGTTCGCGCAGGACTTCACCGTCTTCGGCGGATCGCTTTCCGAAACAAACGCCCTGAAAATCTGCAAGGTCATGGACCTGGCCATGCGCGTGGGCGCGCCGCTGATTGGGCTGAACGATTCCGGCGGCGCGCGCATTCAGGAAGGCGTGATGTCTCTCGCGGGCTACGCGGACATTTTTCTGCGCAACACAATGGCCAGCGGAGTGATCCCGCAAATCAGCGCGGTGATGGGACCCTGCGCCGGCGGGGCTGTCTATTCCCCGGCCATCACGGATTTCATTTTCATGACCCGCGAGACCTCCTACATGTTTGTCACCGGACCGGACGTGATCAAGACGGTCACGCACGAAGAGGTGACCAAGCAGGAGCTGGGCGGCGCCATGACACACAACGCCACCAGCGGCGTCGCACACTTCGTGGCGCGTGACGACAAGGACTGCGTGGCCATGATCCGCGAACTGGTGGGCTTTCTACCTTCCAACAATCTCGAAGACCCGCCGCGACGCTCCTCCACCGACCCCGTGGACCGCGCGGACGCGAATTTGAATCACCTGGTGCCAGCCGACCCGATGCTGCCCTACGACATCAAGGACGCCATCCACGCCATCGTGGACGATGCCGACTTCTTCGAGGTGCATGAACATTTTGCCAAGAACATTGTGGTGGGCTTCGCGCGGCTCGATGGCCGCCCAGTGGGAATTGTCGCCAATCAACCGGCGGTGCTGGCGGGATGTCTGGACATCAACGCTTCGGTGAAGGGCGCGCGCTTCGTGCGCTTCTGCGACGCCTTTAACATTCCACTGATCACCTTCGAGGATGTCCCTGGATTTCTTCCCGGCACACAACAGGAATTTGGCGGGATCATCAAGCACGGCGCAAAGCTGCTTTTTGCTTTTGCCGAGGCCACGGTTCCGAAGATCACGGTCATCACGCGGAAGGCCTATGGCGGCGCGTATTGCGTCATGGCGTCAAAGCACATCCGCACGGACGCAAATTTTGCGTGGCCGACGGCTGAAATCGCGGTGATGGGCCCCGAAGGCGCGGTGAATATCGTTTACAAGAGAGAGATCGACCGCGCGGCGGAATCGGACCGCGAACGCCTGCGCAAGGAAAAGGTCGCCGAGTTCCGCGAGCGCTTTGCCAACCCCTACGTTGCCGCTGAACGCGGCTACATTGATGCGGTCATCGAACCGTCAACGACTCGCGCGAAACTCATCACCACCCTGCGCTCGCTCGAAAACAAACGCGACACCAACCCCAAGAAAAAGCACGGAAACATTCCGCTTTAACAATAATTGGATGGCACTCGTGGGGCGCTAATCGCCCGTGCGGCCGGAGAGACTCGGCTCCACAGCCCTGGTCAATTTGGGCGGCTTGGGAGGCTCCGGCTCGACGCCGCGCCACCCCACCGGCCTGCCCTTGAGCGCCTGCCAAAGCGCGCGGAAGAGCACAACATACATCATCTGGCGATAGTAGAAACGCTGCAGCAGGAGGGGAAGCAGGAGGGACCAGTCTTCCTTTTTTTCCAGAGCGAAGGCGATCACGCAGGCCAACAAATCAATCAGCATGAACCCCAGGAAAAAGATCACGGAGCGCGCGAGGTCCTCGGTTGTCCAGGTCACCAGAGGAAGGCTCGTCACGACATTGAACCGGGCCAACGCCCACCAGGTAACGGACCACAGGAACAACAGGTCGATCAATGGAGAGAACAACGGCAACAAGAACTGAAACAGAAAGATATTCGGCAGCGCGATGCAGCCGAGTGTGCCGTAACGCAAGCGGCCGAGCGTATCGCGGTGCTTCCACACCGATTGCAGCGTGCCAAACGTCCAGCGGAACCGCTGACGGATCAGCGCGCCGGCCGTTTCCGGAGCTTGCGTAAAACCGATGGCTTCTTCGTCATAGGAAATGCGCCAGCCGGCGCGGCGAATGGCGATGGTCAGGTCCGTATCCTCGGCGACGGTATCGGCAGTGAAGCCGCCCGCGGCCTGAATGGCTTCCACGCGCCACGCCCCCACGGCCCCGGGCACGACAGGAATGCAGTTCAGCAAATCGAACGCGCGCTTCTCCATGTTCTGGCTGGTGATGTATTCCAGCGCCTGCCAGCGGGTGAGCCAGCGCGTGCGGTTGCCGACTTTGACGTTGCCCGCCACGGCGCCGATGCGCGGGTCGGCAAAATCGCGCACCAATTTGCCGATGGCGTCCGGCGCGATGGAAGTATCGGCGTCAATGGTGACGACAATGGGACTCGAAGCCACCTCCAGCGCCTGGGCCAGCGCGGCGGACTTTCCCCGGTTGGCCTGATGAATAATGCGCACGCGAGGATCGGCGCCGAAATTCTCATCGAGGAGCTTCGCGGTGCCGTCCGTGGAACCATCGTCAACGACCACCACTTCCTTGTCCGGATAGTTGGCACCAAGCGCCGCGGTGACCGTCTGGACAATCACATCTTCTTCGTTGTACGCGGGGATCAACACACTTACGGGAGGGCGGAATTCAGGATGCGCGGGCGGCACGGGACGGAGTTTCTCCACCAGCGCGAGCAATCCAATGATAAGCGCCCTGCCGCTGACCAGAAGAATTCCGGTGATAAACACCAGGGCGATGCCGACACGAAATGCGTACCACAAACCAAAAACAAAGCTGTCGGCGCGAACCGCCCAAAGCTCCTCGCCCGAAACCGCAGGCATCACCTGCGCGCGGGTTTGGTTGACGAGGGAAGAGACCGGTACGATCTCGTAGCCCGCGGAGCGGAGCGCGTCAATGATCCCCGGCAGCGCCTCCACAGTGTGGCTGCGGTCCCCGCCGCCATCGTGGAACATGATGATGTTGCCTCTGCCGGAGTCGGCGAACTTGCGCGTGTCGTTGATCACCCGCTGGAAAATTTCCTCCGCGGCTGGAGGCGCACCCCCACCGGGCGAGCCCCAGTCGTGCGGGTCGATCCATGCTCCGACCAGCATGTAGCCCATGTCCTGCGGGATGGGAAAGAGCGCGACTTCGTCGGTAGTTTCCGGCTGATGGTCTATCCCATAAGGTGGACGGAAAAGAACGGTCTTTACGCCGAGCGTCGATTCAATCAGGCGCTGCGAGAGGTTCAATTCCCAGCGAATCCTGCCCGGCGGCGAATTCACTTCATCGAAGTGTTCGTGGGAGTAGGTGTGATTGCCAATCTCATGGCCTTCGTTGTATTCGCGCTTCAGGATGGCGGGATAACGACCGGCGTTCGTGCCAATCACGAAAAAGGTGGCCGGCGCGTTCTTCTCCTTCAGGATGTCCAGAATTTTCGGCGTCCAAGAAGGGTCCGGCCCGTCGTCAAATGTAATGGCGATCTTGTGAGGCACGGCGCCAACCTGCTCGATGCGCCACGAGAGAGGAACCTGCTTGAACGTGTCATCAATGATCGTGTCGGAGGCAGGATCATAATCAAGATCACGGATACCGCGCTTCGGAGTATCCAGGATGCGCCAGATGTCTCCCGAGCCTTCGAGGATCAAGTCCGGCCCGGCGCCCATGTCCTTGAGCTTCGCGCGCGTGGCGTCGTCGGGGTGCAGCGTATCCCAGATCGCCCACATCGAAGTGTCCGCCATGCCCAGGCGCCAAACGACCGTGCCTTGCACGCCGGCGCGCTCGGAAGCCCGCAGCTGGTTGTAAGCGGTGACGCCGTCCGTGAACCACACTTGATGGATGCGATTATTTTCATCGGAATAAGAGTAGTGGGGATTCAGCGTGTCGGGATCGAACTGCACCTCCGCTTCGGACTCATAGGAAGTGAGGAAGGCCTGCTGAACGCTGATGGATTGCGCGGGCTCGGCGGGCTTCTTGCTCTTTCCTTTTTTCGGCGGCTCGATCCAGTCGTAACCGTAGTTGGCGATGCCCATCATGATTTTTTCGGGCGGCACCAGCTTCAATACATTGGTGAGGTTGGCGATGAACCAATCCTGCGCCGCAATGGGGCCGGGCGCCGAGGCGGGCCAGTGCTGGTCATAGTTCATCAGCACGATGGCATCGGCCTTTTTGCCGAAGAAAGCGTAGTCATAGCTCCAATCCGCGGCGGGGAGCGCGATCATCAGCTTCAATCCGTTGGCGTGGAGCAGCGCGGCAAATTCGGCGGCGAATTCCTTGAAGTTGGATTGGCTGCGTTGCGATACATCCTCAAAGTCCACGCAGACGCCCACCTCATGCATTTCGAGCGCGTAATTCATCAAGTTGTATTCCAGCCGCTTCCGCGCATCCGGATTCGTCAGCATTGCCTCCAGGGGCTTCGTTTGCCAGACCGTGCCATCGGAATTATTCACCAGCGCCATGACAGAAAGGTCGAACGGACTTCCCAGCGCGGTCTGCTCTGTTTGCGCGGCACGCAGCCATTGATGCATCTTGTCGTCGTTCATGATGCGTACCGCGGCCTCGGTGTCCAAATTGTTGTGCACCGCGTTGGCGTTATCCAATACGCTCAGCGAACCATCACCTGCGACGGTGTGGAGTTCCTCGGGGATGACGAGGTCCAGGTCCCGGTAGTGATGTTGCAGACTGACCAGGCTATTGGGATCGTAGGGAACGTAGAACCCCGCGCGGATGGGCTCATATTTCAGCGGCACCTGGCCAAGCGCGGCGATGCGGTGTTTGCGTCCGGGCCGCGACTGCGCTCTTCGGGCAGAATTTGTTCTGGTGAAGGGCACAGCATGGCGAACGGGAGTTTTGTCCGGAAGCAGGAAACTGGGGAGCGCCACCAGCCGCAGGACGGACACCAGGAACGTGATGACCAGCAGCGTAATCGCCGCGCCGCTGATCTCCATCGCGCGCCGCGTGAAAAACCAGCGGCGGCGCTTCTCGTCATAGAAAATTGGCTTGCTTTGTTTCACTGCGTCGCTCCAAGCTATCTGCCCGGTTGAAAACTGTCAATGTCACGCGCCACGCAAACTGATCTCTCCGTCCCGCGCTCCCGCTGGCCATGGGTCGCGGCGCTGGCGCTCGGTCTGGGCCTGCGCCTGTATTTCGTCCTGTGGTTTCCGGCGCCATCCGGCGACGGCCCCATCTATCAGGCGCTGGCCCGGAATTGGCTGACCCACGGAATTTATGGCCTCGACTTGCCTGGCGGAGGGCTGGCTCCGACGGATCTCCGCTTGCCGGGTTACCCGGCATTCCTGGCGGCCATCTCCTTTGTCTTTAGACGCGCCGACATGTCCGTGCTGTTGGCTCAGGTTGCGGTGGACTTGTTGACCTGCCTTATGGCCGCGGTATTGGCGGGATGGCTCGTGCCCGCGGAATCGCGGCGGCGCGTGCGCCTGGCGGCGCTCTGGCTGGCCGCCCTCTGCCCCTTCATCGCAAATTATTCCGCCGCGGTGCTGACGGAAGTGCTGGCGGCCTTTTGGACGGCTGTGGCTCTGGTTGTGTTCGCGGGTTGCTTCGCAGGACGCGAAGCAATCGAGATTCACTGGAAGCAACGCTTCTTCGCGATCAACGCATGGTTCGCGGGCGGACTTGCGGCGGGAATCGGCACGCTCGTCCGCCCGGAAACACCGCTCCTGCTCATCGTTCTTGGGCTGGTATTGCTTTGGCGGGGCTATCGACAGGGGATCTGGGGAAGAACCATCCGCGTGGGAGCCCTGGCCGCCGCGGGGGTGTTGCTGCCCATGCTTCCCTGGGGCCTGCGGAATGCGATGACTCTGCACGAGTTTCAATTTCTTGCGCCGCGCCACCCCGCTGTTCCCGGGGAAGTCGTACCCAAGGGATTTTATTCCTGGACAAATACCTGGATGGTGCGATACCGCACCGTTTATCTCACTTTGTGGCAGTTGGACTCAGAACCTGTCGCGCTTTCGGACATCCCCGATTCAGCGTTCGATTCTCCCGAAGAGCGGGATCGCGTGGCGCGGCTGTTTGACGAGTACAACAATAATTGTTGCGACGTCACTCCGCAGTGGGATGCTCAGTTTGCCGCGCTGGCGCGCGAACGCACGGCGCGGCATCCGCTGCGCACTTATTTAACAGTCCCGGTCGAGCGCGCGTTCACGCTCTGGTTCACGCCGAGAATTGAATTATTGCCCTTCGACGGAAACCTATGGCCGCCCGGCGCGCGCTTCCGGGAAGACCCAAAGGATTTCGGCGTCACACTTCTGCTCGGCGCACTCGGCATCGCCTATGTGGCGCTGGCCGCGGCGGGGCTGACGCGCTCATTGCGACGGAGGCTGCTCGCGGAGCCTCAGCGGTATGTTGCGGGACTACTGGTCACCTTTTGCATTGTCCGCACGATTTTCTTCACGCAAGTGGAAACGCCCGAGCCAAGATACGTCCTGGAATGCTTTCCGGCGGTGTTTGCGCTCGGCGCGCTGTGGTGGTTCCGCCCGGCGCGCTAGCTTTCTTCGACCGGCTCGGGGTGAATGGTCACGCGGGAAATCTGCGGAAACCTTTCCTTCACACGATCCTCGAGCGCCGCGGTCACGTCATGCACATCCGTGATCGGCAGATCGCCGGACATCGCGCAATGGCAGGAGACGAGAATTTTGTGACTCACCTGCCGGACGTGGACTTCGTGGCAATCCACCAGTTCGTGAAATTCCGAAACCAGCGAATTCAGGAAGCTCTCCACGGCGCGTCCCAGATCTTTCATCTCCGCGGCAGTGCGGGCGCCGCGGGCGATCTCCGTGCCCAGCGGTTCAATGTGTATGTTCACTTCCGCGGTTCCGGAGCCGGAAGCAGTCTTCACCGCGCCGGCCAGTTGCTGGATCTCCAGCTCCAGGCCGCTGGCGATGCGGTGCGCCTCGCGCAAGCTCAGGCTCTCTTCAACTTCCAGGTGCAACTCGATAAAGAGCCGCCCCTCCAATTCCTGCGCCGAAAGCTCGTGGATGGGGAGACCGGCGCGCTGCGCCGCCGCGCGGATGGCTTCAAAGAGATGTTCATTGGCGCGCGCGCGCGGCTCCATGTGCACCATGACGTCGGCGGGAAGGATTTCCGCCACGCGGCGCTCCACGGCGTCGCTGATTTCGTGCACGCGCTCGAAGCTGGCCGTGCGCGGCACGCTGATGGTGACGTCCACGAAATGGCGGCTGCCGGCGCGGCGCAAACGAACGCGTTCGGCGCCCAGGACGCCATCGAGCCGTGAGACGGCTTCGCTGATCTGCGACTGCAATCCGGGCGGGGCGGCGTCGAGCAACGCATCCAGTGTGCGCATGCCCAGGCGCGAGCCGACCCAGATGACAAATCCTGCCACCGCCAGCGCGGCCAGCGGGTCGGCATAGCGCAACCAGGCGACGCCGAAGCGCACGCCGAGCCACGCCGCACCGATTCCGAGGATTACCGTCAACGTGCTCCACACATCGGTGGAAAAATGGAGCGCGTCCGCTTCCAGCGCTTCGCTCGCGTGTTTCCGGGCGACACGTCCCAGCGCGCGCGACCGAATAATGTCAATGCACAAGGCCACGCCCAGCAGCCCGACCGAGAGCAGGCTCGGATGGATGTGAATGTCCGAGAAGAACAGCCGCCGGAACGCTTCGTAAATGATGTACACCGCGGTCAGAAGAAGCAGGCCGGTTTCGACGAAGGCGGAAAAACTCTCGAACTTGCCGTGGCCATAGGGATGGCGCGCATCGGCTGGTTCATCGGAAACGCGCACAGAAAGATAGGTGATCACGGCGGCGATGAGATCCAGGCTGGAATGCAGCGCCTCGGAAAGCACGCCGAGGCTTCCCGTGGCCAGGGTCAGGAAAACTTTCAGGGACACCAACAGCACGGCGGAGCCGACCGAAGCCAGCGCCGCCAGTTTCTTTTCGCGAATTGCCGCCGCCAGATCCATGGGACGAAATCGCACCCTAGCCTAGCACGGAGGCCACCGGGCAAGGGCCCTTGCATCACGCTCGGCCCTGAGACGGCACCCTGAAGCGCACCGGCGTGCCGGACACTTGGATCGACATGGTGCCGTTGTTCATGCAGCGCGAGGGCAAGATGGTGCGCTTTGCCTTTATCAATGCCAAGGGTTCCGACACGCAAATTGATTTCAAACTTCCCATAAACCCCGGAAAGTTGCAGGTCAACGTGAATGAAGAGTTGCTGGCGGAAATCAAACAATAGTCAGTGATTGCCGTCACGCGCAGCGGGCAAAAACTGGGGAGAAAGCGGGCCTCTGTTTCAATCAAATACCTTTAGTTCCTTCCAGGACGCAAATGAAACTGGGCCCGAATACCCCCTTGCAACCTACTGTAGATAGGGTTTAACCTTTTGGTGTTATTTAGAGGACAGTAGTACAAAAGTCCTATTCGCCCACCCAGCCTGTCCCAGTACCCTAGTACCGGGTCATTCTAGCGCAGAGGGAATTGCCTCAGTGCCCGGACGACAAAAACGACGGATTAGGAATCTCTAACTTAAGCGACCTTTTATGAACACGACCATTCTCGAGCAGCGGCAGATTAGTCTCAAAACCGGGTATTCGTCGGGCACGGGAAATCCCCCCGCGCCTCGAATGATCCTGAAGCCCGCACCGGGCAAGCCGGGCACGACCGCGCGGCTGGCGCTTCTCCCCTCAGGGAGGTCCCGCTGGGGCTCTCTCAGCGCGAGCGTCACCTTTCAAGTTTTGTTTCTGGCCACCATGCTGATCATCCCTCTGGCCTTCCCCCAGAAATTGATCCCCAAAATGGCCTTTGAAGTTATTCCACTGGCCACGCCGATGACGGAGGTTCCTCTGCCTCCCAAACCGCCGGCGGTGAAACAGCCGAAGCCGCAGCCGATTCCGGAAGAGGCGGCCATCGTGCCGGAGCCGGTGCGACAACCGAAAGTCCTTGCGCCAAAAGTTGTGGCGCCCAAGGTCCAGCCAAAACAGGTGGCGGTGGTAACGCCGAAATTTGACTCGCCCGTGGAAACGCCGAAGCTGGACGTCAACGTGAATCTGGCCGCGCCCCCGCGCCCGCGTCCCCCGGTGGAAACCGGACTGATCAACTCGGGCAGCGCAGCCCCTGCGACCATCAACAAGCCCATTGAAAAAGTTCAGACCGGCGGGTTCGGCGACCCGAACGGTGTAGCAGGGCCTTCTGATCCGAACAAGCGCGGCAATTCCAACCAACGCGGCTCCCTCGACCTGCCCGGCGGGCCCGGCTACGGAAACGGGACCGGCGGGGCCAATGGAGCGCGCGGCACAGTGGCCAGCGCGGGCTTCGGCAACGGCACGGCCATCGCGCCGAGCGGCAATGGCGGCGGGCGCGGCGGCGCGGTCCGCCAGGGAGGCTTTGCTCCCGTTGTGGTGGAGCCGGAAAAACCGAAGACGCAGCAGAATCAGGCCGCCGCGGTGCAGCCCATCGAAATCCTTTTCAAGCCCAAGGCGGAATACACAGCGGAAGCAAAGGCTCTCAAGCTGGAAGGGGAAGTGATCATATCAGTCGTCTTCAAAGCCAATCTCGAGATACAGGTTCTCGGTGTGGTGCAGGGCCTGGGGCACGGCCTGGATGAGAAAGCCATTGAGGTGGCGAAACAGATCAAGTTCAAACCGGCCATCAGCAATGGGCAGGCGGTGGATTACCCGGCCCGAGTTCGTATTCAATTTCAGATGGCCTACTAAGGAGTGGAGGAGACATGCGTACGCTTAAGATAGTCCTGATTGTACTCGCGCTGTTCGCCGTGCCGGCGATGGCGACGGATGACCAACAGCAGACCGGCGCGCTCGATCAGATCATCGACAAGATCATCGCCCGGGAACATGTTCAGATGGAGTCATTCCACCAGTATTCACCGCTGGTTGAGACCTACATCCAGAACATGAAGAATGACAAGACCGCGGGCTGGCAGCCGGCGGGCGACCAGTACTTCCTGGGCCGCGCGCAACTCGCCAAGGGTGTCGAAGTCGAATCCCTCACCGAACAAGGCGGGATGCGCCACGGCATCATGGGCGGCTTCAAGGGAGTCTTCAATTTTGGCGTGGAGTTCCTGCCGCGCGGATTCCTGCAGATGATTTATCTGGACACCAACGGGTTCGACAAACAGAACTACAAATTCGATTACGTGCGGCGCGAATTCCTGGGCGAAGTGCGTTGCCTGGTGTTCGACGTGACCCCAGGCCCGAAATCCGGCCGGGGCCGCTTTGTGGGCCGCATCTGGGTGGAAGACCAGGGCTACACGATCGTGCGCTTCAACGGCGCATACACCGGCAGCTCGCATTCCAACCTTTATTTCCATTTCGATAGCTGGCGGACAAACACGGGACCGAATCTCTGGCTCCCGTCGTTTATTTACAGCGAAGAAACCGAAATGCAGTTCTCGCTGGCCAAGGCTCTCTCCTTCAAGGCGCAGACCCGCCTGTGGGGATACAACCTGGGCCACTCCAAGCAGGAGCAGGAACTGAGCAAAATCCTGGTGGAAGGAAACGCTCCCATCAACGACACTTCGCAGACGAACAATGACACTTCACCCCTGCAGGCGCAACGCAGCTGGGATCGCCAGGCCGAAGACAATATCGTTGACCGCCTGGAACGCCTGGGATTGCTCGCGCCCCGCGGCGAAGTGGATAAGGTCCTCGAGACAGTGGTGAACAACCTCGAAGTGACCAATAGCCTGGACATCCAGCCCGAAGTCCGTTGCCGCGTCCTTCTGGTGTCAACGCTGGAATCTTTTTCCATCGGCCACACCATCATTTTCAGCCGCGGGTTGATTGACGTGCTGCCGGATGAAGCCAGCCTGGCCACCATGGTCTCGCAGGAAGTGGCGCATATCGCGCTCGGCCACCGCATCGACACGCAATTCGCGTTCTTCGACCGCGTGCTGAACTTCGATGAGAAGACCACCTTCCAGCACTTTGGCTTCGCGCGCACCAAGGAAGAGGATGATGCCGCGAGCGTCAAGGCCGCCGAGCTGCTCAAGAACTCGCCTTACAAGGATCAGCTCAAGACCGCGCAACTTTTCCTGGGCGAGTTGCAACTTCGAGCCAAGGAAATCCCGAACCTCATCAGCCCGCGGCTGGGCAACGCGATTCTGACCAAGCCGCCGGTGGAGGGCACGGCGAACACCAACCCCGCGCCCAACCAGATCGTGGCGCTCCCGCTGGGCGGCCGCGTCAAGCTCGACCCCTGGGACGACAAGGTCGAGATGATGAAGAGCAAGCCGGTGGGCAGCATTTCCGAGCGGGAGAAGATGCCGTTTGAGGTCACCCCGTTCATGCCCTACCTGATGCGCCTGGGGAGCGGGCTTCCGCCGACCAGCGTGAACGCGCAGCAGGTGAAGCAGGAAAACAACCCGAAGCAGTAAGTAAAGT
>JBGOTC010000013.1:0-22061 GCA_041476305.1 Terriglobia bacterium | reverse complement strand
GAGGCCATCTCGCCGGAAGCGGGGCGGATTATCTCCGCGGCGGCGGGGGCCACGCTGCCTTTGCCGGAAAATGCCTGGAGTGTGGCGATAGCGGTGACGGCTCACGAACGAGTCGTGGAACGCCACGCGAGGGAGCTGGCGGCGCTGGCGACCGCGAACAAGGCCAGCGGGTTCATGAGGATTGGCGGAACCGACCAGTCGGAATTCCTCAACCCCATGTGCGCATTCCCTTCTCTTGCGCTGGCAAGCGATGCCGGAGCGGTGATTTTCCGGATTGCCGCGGTGCCGGCGGCGATGGCGGGGCTGGCGGCGCGCCTCGGGACAACCGCAGCCCGCGCGCAAATGCAATGCGCGACGTTGTTGCGCCCTCACGGACTGGTCTACTTCGCGTTGCTGCCGGGGGGCAAGCTGACGGCGGACGTTGCGCGCGCCGCGCAGGAGGCAATTGACGCGGCGGAGGAGTTGGACGCAAAGGCGAGGATCGAATTCGCTCCCGTGGAATTGAAGCGCGTGGTGAACGTGTGGGGAGCGCCGCGCGCGGATTTCGAGTTGATGCGCCGCGTGAAGAACATTTTTGATCCGCAAGGAATCTTGAGCCCCGGGCGATTCGCGGGTGGGATCTGATGCAACGCCCAATCCACTCAGACTGGCCAAAATAGTGCCCGGGCAACGCACAATCAACAAACCGGAATATCAGGACTACGCGCGATGCGTGCATTGCGGGCTTTGCCTGAATCACTGTCCAACCTACAAGTTGTGGGGACGCGAGGCCGATTCGCCGCGGGGTCGCATTCGGCAAATGATGATGGTGGATGACGGGCGAATGGGGCTGGGCGAGACATTTGTCACGCACATGGACCGGTGCCTGGATTGCCGCGCCTGCGAGACGGCATGCCCTTCGGGAGTGGAATACGGAAAACTGATTGAATATGCGCGGGAGGAGATTGCGGAGAAATTCAAACGGCAATTTTTCTCGCGCGTGGCGCGGAACCTGTTTTTCCGGCGATTGTTGCCTTATCCGCGGCGGATCGCGTTTGCGGGGCGGCTGGCTCGGTTTTACCAGCAATCAGGATTGCAGCGCGCGGCGCGGGGTTCCGGGATACTGCGGCTTCTGGGATTGGCGGAACGCGAGCGGCTGATGCCAGGGGTGGACCGCGAATTCTTTTTTTCGCGGCTGGGGAAAACATTCCCGGCCACGGGAACGCGCCGCGCACGGGTGGCATTTTTCGCGGGGTGCCTGGCGCAGGTGTCATTCACGAAGTTGAATGACGCGACGATTCGCGTCCTGCAGTCGAATGGATGTGAGGTGGTGGTTCCGGCGGGGCAACTCTGCTGCGGGGCGCTGTGCGTCCATGCGGGGGAACAGGACACGGCGCGAAAACTGGCGCTCGTGAATATGGAAGCGTTCCTCGCGGAGCCCTTCGACGCGGTGATTACGAATGCGGCGGGGTGTGGGTCAACTCTGAAGGAATACGAGAGACTTTTTGCGGAGGGAACGTCGGAGCGGGAACGGGCCGCAAGATTTCACGCGAAGGTGCGCGATGTCACCGAGTTTCTCGCGGAGCTGGGAGTGGTCGCGCGGCTGGGGCGCGTGCCGCTGCGCGTGACCTACCAGGACTCGTGCCATCTGCTGCACGGACAAAAGATCGCGGAGGCTCCGCGAAAATTGATCCGCGCCGTGCCGGGCGTGGAACTGGTGGAGATGGCGCAGGGCGATCAATGTTGCGGCTCGGCGGGGGTTTACAACGTGACAGAAACGCGCGCGGCGTTGGACATTCTTTCGGCGAAGATGGAGAACATCAGGGCAACCAAGGCGCAGGCGATTGTGACCGCAAATCCGGGGTGCATTCTGCAGCTCCGCGCAGGGGCGGAAATTCACGGCACAGGGCAGGAAGTGATGCACGTCGTGGAATTGCTGGATCGGGCGCTTAGTGCGGAGCGATAGCGGGAATTCGTGAGGATGCAAAGCAGCTATTTTTCGCCGGCCTTGGGGCGAAACATCTTCTCGGTGACACGGGTAACGAATTTCCGAGTGACGAAGCGCTCGGTGTGCGTGCTCACAAAATTCGCCCAGCCTGAAATGACGTAGTTCTTGCCCGCGGCCAGGGCCCTCAGTCCTGTGCGCGCGACTTTTTCCGAAGTTTCGCGCTTGCTCAGGATTCGATCGGGCTGGCCGGCCACCTGATGAAACTCGCTGGACGTGGACCCGGGGCAAAGGGCACAGATGCGCACGCCATGCGGGGCCATCTCTTCAGCGAGGGCTTCGGCGAAAAGAAGGTCAAACCCTTTCGTTGCGCCATAAGTGGAGATGTAGGGAACTCCCTGAAATGCCGCGGTGGAAGAGACGATGAGCACGTAGCCGGTGCGGCGCGAGACCATGCCCGGGAGGTACAGATGAGTGAGGTGGACGACAGCGGTGACATTCACCTGGATCATTTCCAAAAGGCGGGCCAGCGGGACGGTCGGGAATTCCCCATAGACTCCGAATCCCGCGTTGTTCAAGAGCAGCTCAACTTCAATTCCTTTCCCCTGCGTAAAATTGAAAACCTCCGCAGGGCCGGGAGATTGTGAAAGGTCCGCGGCGAAAATTTCCACTTTGATGGAGTGCTTCGCGGTGAGGTCGGCGGCAAGTTCGGCGAGGCGATCCCTGCGGCGCGCGACGAGAACCAGATTCGTGCCGCCAGTCGCCAGATCCGCGGCAAGCGCCTTGCCAATACCCGCGCTGGCCCCAGTAACGACCGCCCATTTGCCGCGCCAACTTTCCCTGATTGATTTGCTGTTCATGATGGAATGCCGGTTATTGTAGCACCGGCGAGGTGAGAGCCGGTTCAAGGCTTACTTTGATCTGGGTCCTGCGGGGGATCCTTTTTCATCCAGCGGACTTTCTTCTCGCGCAGAAGGAGCCGCCAATCAATGCGCGTAAATGCGTACACCAGCGAGAGAAGCAGAGTCTGCGTGATTACGAAGTAAGCGCCAAAGTAAGGCAGTGATCCTGAGCCGTCATAAGAAACCCAGTGGGCGACAGCCGCGGAGATGCGTCCCCAGAAGAAGTAGCTGACGGACCGGCCGAGGAAAAAAGGAATCGCCACGATGGGCAACTTCAAGGCCGTCATCCCGTAAGCGATGAAAAGATAATTCGAAGGAAAGGGCGTGAACGCGTAGAAGAGAAAAATCCCCGCCGTCAGTTTGGGGCGCCGCTCAAGACGTCCCCGAATGGAATCGATGTTATCGCGCGTGGCCTTGGTCATGAATCGTTTGCGGATAATGATTTTCGAGAGTTTGGCTAGGGTCACGCGGCCCAGGGTGGCAGCCGTGGCGCCAACCAGAGCAAAAAGGATTCCATTGTGATTCGGCGATGTGAACCCAATGTAGGAAAACACCATCCATGTGGGCGGCGCGAACGCGGGGATCAGGTTCAGCGCGTACACAATCAGAAAGAGCAGGAAAATGTTCAGCATAGGACAGCTTCGATATTACTTAGGAGGTCCAATGGAAGCCAGCAAATCTCCAATTTGAAGTGCCGCGACCCTTACCTGCAATCTTTGCAGTGACGCGGATTTGTTTCCGAGCGGGGGGATGTAATCTAGAATTGAAGATGATGCGCACACTTCGGATCAAACGCGCCGCGTATCCCGCTGCCTTTCTGCTTGGATTGGCTTTGACGATACCGCCCGTGCCGATGGCGCCCGTGCGTGATTCCGCGCTGCAGCAAGCAGTGGATCGAACCATGGCGGGGCATGCGGGGGCGCTGGTCGTGGTGGAGGTCAGCTCGGGCGCGATTCTGGCGTCGAACAACCTGCAGCTTGCGGCGCACGGATTGGAGAGGCCCGGGTCAACGGTGAAACCCTTTGTGTTGATGGCGCTTCTCGACTCGCACAAGGTGAATGCGGAGGAGCGATTGATCTGCAAGCGGCCGCTCCTGATCGGACGCACGCGGATGGATTGCACGCACACGGCGGACGTGACGGAACTCAATGCGGATGATGCGATTGCCTACTCGTGCAATTCGTATTTTGCGCAGGTGGCGCCGCGGCTGACGGAAAATGAACTGGTGGAGGTTTTCCGGCGCGCTGGATTCGATTCGGTGAGTGGTCTCACGGACGGGGAGGCCAGCGGCCGCATCGGACGCCCGCTGAACCGGGTGGAGCTGCAGCTCGAAGCGCTGGGAGATAGCGGAATTGAAGTGACGCCGCTCGAGCTGTTGGAGGCGTACCGAAAGCTGGCACTGCACGTGCGAGCCGGGGAGCATGGGCCTGTTTTTGATGGACTGGAGCACTCCGTTACCTATGGCATGGCACATGCTGTGAATGTAGAGGGCATGAGAGTCGCGGGAAAGACCGGCACGGCGAGCTCGGCGCATAATCCGCGCACGCACGGATTCTTCGTTGGGTATGCGCCGGCGGAGAAGCCGGAAATTGTGGTGGTCGTTTTTCTCGCACGAGGGCGTGGGATGGAAGCCGCGGCGGTAGCCCAGCCAGTTTTCGCGGAGTACCTGCGCAGAGCACCCAGACCGTGAGACGCCGGCACATCTTGCTCGTGATGTTCGCACTTTGCGCTATTCCAGCGCTGGCGCAGCCAGTGCTCGCGCAGGACGTGCGGGTCCGCCTGTACACAGCCTCAGAGCCGAAAGCGGTGACGGTCACAGCGAGAGAGGGTCAGTTCCGATGGCGGGCGTGCGCTACGTGCCCCGAGCATCTGGAAACCAAGCTCATTGTGAATTCCGAGCAGGGAGTGGGAGCAGGCGGAGAGAAGGAAGTTTTGATTACCGGGAATTATCAGCTCACCCCTGCGACTGGGCCCGCCTTCGCGGCGAGTTTCCCCTTGCACATCGAGAAGAAGGCTGATGGCCTGCTGATCACCGTGGCGATGCCCTTGGAGGAGTACGTCGCGGGCGTGTTGGCAGCGGAGAGCGGCGATTTCCGGAATGTGGAGTCCCTCAAGGCCATGGCGGTGGCGGCGCGGACGTATGCGGTGCGGTTTCAGGGCCAACACTCGGCAGCGGGATTTGATTTCTGCGACTCGACGCATTGCCAGGTGGTGCGATGGAACGCGGTGGACGCCCGCATGCGCTCCGCCGTGACCGCGACGCGTGGCGAAATCCTGTGGTACCGAGGCGCTCCGGCGTCCACTTTTTATCACCAGAATTGCGGAGGAACGACTGAGGCGGCGCGGGAGGCCTGGCCGGGAATGAATGAGCAGCCATACCTTCGCGTCCTTGCGGACAATTTCTGCGTGAGTGCTGGCGGATTGAAGTGGGAAAGCAGCATCTCGGTTGGTGAGATTGACAAGGCTCTCCGAGCATCGGGGATCGAGCCGCCGCGCGGATGGAACACACTGGAGGCGGAGCGGCGCACAGCAAGCGGGCGGGCGCAAAGGGTGAGGCTCTCAGGTGGAAACTCTCCACGCTACACAATGTCCGCATCGTCGTTCCGGTTTGCGGTGGGGCGCGCACTGGGATGGAACAAAATCCGGAGCGATCTTTATGAAGTGAGAAGATCGGGCGCGCAGATTGTGTTTACCGGGCGCGGGGCCGGACACGGCGTGGGCCTTTGCCAGGCGGGCGCAGAGGAAATGGCGCGCGAAGGAAAAAGCTATCGAGAAATCTTGGACTTTTACTATCCCGAAACGCGAACGGGGCCGACGCAGGAATGGAAATGGCAAAGCAGATTCTCGGAGCGATTCGAGTTACTGAGCACGCAGCCGGATGCGGATGCGAGGATCCTTTCGATTGCGGATCGCATTCTTGAAGAGAATGAGAATGCCCTGGGCTGGAAGCTTCCCTTTCGTGTGAAGCTGCAGGTGTTTCCAACACTGGACCGCTACCGGGATGAGACGGGGCAGCCGGGCTGGGTGGCGGCTTCCACTCGTGTTCACACGATCCGGTTGCAGCCTCTGGCTGCTTTGCGCGCCCAAGGGGCGTTGGAATCCACACTGAAACACGAGCTCTATCACCTCCTTGTGGAGGTTCGCGCAAAGGCCGGGACACCAACGTGGTTTCGTGAAGGGCTAGTTCTCTACCTTTCCAATCCAAATGCTGTGGACGCGCCAGCTGCGGGGCTATCAGACAAGGAAATGGAAGATGTTTTGCTGCACTCGAATCGTCATGATTGGTTAGAAAAGGCCTATGCATCGGCGCGCAGGCGAGTGGGTGGATTGATCGCGCGCTACGGCAAAGAGAAAGTTTTTTCGTGGCTAAGCACCGGGATTCCGCGGGAGGTCAGCGGCGGTTCCGGTGGCGCGCAGGGACTTCCGCCCAACCATTGAACTCACCAGAAACCAGGCCGAAAGCGCGAGCAGGTAGGCAGCCGAGAATCGGGAAATCAAGCTGAACCACTCGTACCGGGTCGTGGAAGTTCCGTAATCCGGAGTGGCGTTCATGATGTAGAACGGAGCGAGGACTCCAACCACAACCGCAAGCAGCACAATCAGCCAATAGGACCAGCTTCGCGGGAAGCCCCACCAAATGGGGACTCCGGGCCGGCCAAGACCGCGAAAACCATTGTCCGCGGCGTTGGCGACAAACGGCAGGAGCATTCCGGGCAACACAAACCATCGCAAAGAGAAGATGACCCAGGAAAATGCCCCGACCAAAAATTGATAGCTCACGTGTCTACGCATAAAAGCCGGAAACGTGGAGCGAAGATAGGTCGGCAGTGTTTCCCGGTAATCGCCGAGCAAGCTGATGAGCCACCAGAGCAGGTAGAAAACCACCAGGGAAATCGTGATGGCGAGGATGTTTCGAATCGCGCGCAGGAACGCGCTCTTCACGGCGGCTCTTTCGTTCTGCGCGCGGTCCCGGAAATAGTTCAGTGTGCCCCCGTGAAGAGCAATCACTGCCAGGAAGATCACCAGAGCAATGAGGACATGCAAAATCAGATACAACGTGGAGGCCTCCGGAATCAGAAGCCACACGGAGAACAATCCGAAGAGCGCGGGATTGGCGACAATTTGAATGAGCCAGAGCCGCCAATCGCGGAGGCTGGCTGGGAGAGATTCGCGCGCAACAGGTGCGGCGGCCATCACTTCACCTCCAGAATAATTGCGTCGCTCGTCGCGAAGAAAGATATTTGGTACATCGGGCGGACCATGGCCGGGCTGACCTGGAACTTTCCGGGGTTCACGATTTTCAACATATAGACAAATTCTCGCTGCGTTTTGAAATAGGTCTGGAAGATGGCGGCGCGGTCGTCGTGGAATTCACGGCGCGAACACCACCACTGCCACCAACTGGGTTTGGTCTTGAGCGAATAGAGATCTTCGCGCTGGATGAATTCGGCCCCCGCGGGAATGGGGTCCTCCATCTGCAAATAGCGCCACTCGCCGCCGCCGACGGTAACGCGGACGGCGATGACATCGCCCACGTGCAGTTCGCCCTGCAGCGGATCGAGGCGGTAAACGATCCTGCGGCCATCCTGCTCGGGAACTAACCGGAAATAATCGCGCGTGATGTTGAGAGAGAACTTGTTCTTCTGCACCAGGTGCCTTTCCGAGGAATAGAAGGAACCACTGGTGGACCAGTAGAGCCTGCCCGCTCCTGATTTGCGGATGCGGATTTCGTTCGCACCCGCGTGAAGCTGTGACGCGTCGAGGTGGACAACGGGTTGGACGGGATTCAAGGCGTCGGCTTGGGTGAACTGGCGCGCAATGACTTGTTTACCGTTTACGTAAACTTCGGCGCGGAAATTGGCATCCAGCTCGTGGCTGGCCTTCACGTATTCAGTGAGACCGAAGACGACCATAGCGGTCTGCTTGGTGCTGTCCCAGAAATATCCGCCATTGCGGTGATTCACGAGCCAGAATGCGGCTTTGGGAAGCAACGGACTTTCGGGTTTCACGAGACTCAGGAAGCGCACGGCGTACGCGGTCGTTTCCGCGGCATCGTCCAATTCAAATTCCATAAAGTAGTCATACGCGGCGGCCCATGATGCTTCGCGATCATTGACCGTCGCGGAGGATTCGAGAGTGCCGGCGATCTCGAGCGCCTTCGCGCGGTCACCGGATATATGAACCGTGAGGCCCAGCATGGCGAGGCCCTGTGTGCTCATGGAGGAACGGTTGTCCCAGGCAGCCTGAATGTTCTCCGGCGTGGCCGTTCCATTGATCGCCAGCGAGTAGACGACGTAAGCCCGCAAATCGGGGCGCATGTTGGGATACTTCTTCAGAGCGTCGAGCAGAAAACTTTCCGCGCGGCGCAGAGAATCGGGCGCGGGATCGTATCCGGCGGCGTGGGACTGGCCGAAACCGCTCAACACATAAGCGGTCATGAATACCTGGCTCTCATCATCCTTCCACCAGCCCCAGCCGCCGTCGTCATGCTGGTAATCCTTGAGGCGCGCCATGCCGGCCTGAATCTTTTTCTCCAGGTCCGGAGAGGTGACCGCGTTGGGGAGATGCAGATCCTTCATGGCTTTGGCGACGACGATGTTCGGCAGGAAGCTGGACATGGTCTGCTCGGTGCAGCCATAGGGATAGCTCGTCAAATAATCCAACGCGGCAAAAATACTTCCAGCGAAGGAAGAATTGATATTGATGTCAAGCGTCGGGGCCGACTTCGCTGGATCGCCTGGCAGGTTGATGACGGTGGTTTCTTCCTGATCTTTGTTGATGAGCGAGCCGGACTTCGCCTCCGTCTGCTTCACGCCTACGGGTAGCACGGGCAGAGTGAGTTCCATGGCGTCCGATTCTTCGTTGGTGAGGGCCTTGGTGGTGAGGACCGCTTCCTGAACAGAATTGGCACGAACGCGCCAATCGAGTTTTGCTTCACCCTTGCTGGGAACCGAAATCTGCGAAGTACTGCCGGACAGGACTTCGAGACCCTTCACGTCCAGCGATACCTGCACGGTTTTGGCGGTGGTCAAGTAATTGTGAACAATCGCGGAGATGGTGACTTCGTCGCCCTGACGGAAAAACCGCGGCACCGCCATCCGCACCATCAGATTCTTGCGCACGATGACATTGTTAATGGCGCTGCCGACTTTCGTATCCAGGGTGACTCCGCGGACAGTGGCTCGCCAACTGGTCAGCGAATCCGGGAACGAAAGTTGAGTTTCGGCGCGCCCGTTGGCGTCGGTGTGGAGATCGGGCACCCACAGGACCGTATCCGGGAAGAGTTTTCTGACCTTGGGCTGAACGAGTGGTTCAGGCTTCAACTGAGCAAGCGCGCGCGGGTTTGCGGTGCCGCGGTAGGCAAGGAACATTGCTTTCTTGCCGGCCTGTCCCCAGAAGTAAAAACTCATGGAGGATTCAGTGCTGACTCGATTGTAGTTTGAGCCGTAAAAGAAATTGTGGATGTCTCCGGTTGAATCGGGATAAATGCCGTAGATGGCCTCGTCCACAATCCCCAGGCTGAATTCACCCGAGACGGGTTTGCCGGCGGCATCGCGGACTACCAGCGTGTAATTTGCTTTTTCGCCGGGGACAAACTGCTGCTTTGACGGCTGGATTTCAATTTGCAGCTTTTGCTGGACCGCCGGGACCTTCAGGTTTTTCTCGGACTCATAGAACTTGTTGTCGCGGAGGAAGGCGACGGAGACGAAAACATTGGGCTGATGCTCGCTCAAGATGGGAACGTCAATGGTGGCGGTGGGGGAGGTGGCGTGGATCACGCGCTTCGTTTGAATGGTGAGGGCTTCCGTAGTGACCAGGAGATAGGTTTCGGGCATGCCGGTCATCACCAGAACGTGCGCGGTGTCCCCCACTTTGTAGGATTTCTTGTCCGCGACGAGCTTGATTTCACGGCTCTCTTCATCTCCCCACCAGCGCTGGTCCGTGCCGGAGACCCACACCCAATCCGTGCCGATCACTTCGCGATTTTCCGGCGTGCGGGCTCTTACGCGCAGGACAAAATCTCCTGCTTCCTTCGCGGGGAAAGTGACGCGAGCATTTCCGTCCACGCCGGTCTCGGCATCGCGCGTTTCGATGACGGTTTCGTTCGATGTGCCGGTGGAATAAACGTACTGGTGGCGCACCAGTTCAACGTGAACGGGGGTGTGGACCGGCTTCCCCTCATAATCCCGGGCGACAATTTGTGCTTGAATGTTTTCGCCCTTCTGGAAGAAATAGTTTTCGGTCGAAACACCCACCTGGAAGCTGCCATAAGTGGCGAGGGCCGAATTGTGCCCGGAGATTTCGCGGTTCCCCGCATCGGTGACGCGAGCTTCGATGCGGTAGCGCAGGTCGTGGTGGTGATCATCAAGACGCGTGGGGATGCGGATCTTGAGCCGGCCATCCGCATCCAGCTTGCCGGATTGCTCGGATTCCTGTTCGCCGCCGTAATCGTATTCGTCCGATCCGCCGCCCCCCTCAAAGGAGTCGGTTTGGTCATCCTCGTCGTGGGCAATGAAGGGAGACCAATACTGAGAGGTGTGCACGACGTATTTCACGTCGGCGCCCGCAACAGGCTCGCCGAAATAATACTTCGCTTCAAGGGTGGCATCGATGGCGCTTCCCTGCAGGACGCGCAGGGCGTTTGTGGAAACCTTTACTTCGTATTCGGGCTTCTTGTATTCCTCCACGCGAAACCCACCATTGCCGCCGTAACCATGGCCGCCCTGCCCCTTGGCGGTAATCGAGTAATAGCCGAGCGCGGCGTCCGCCGGAAGCACCAGGTCGCCGTGGAGCGTGCCGAAAGATGAAACAGAAAAATTCGACTGCATCACAGTCTTGCCCGCGGAATCCTCGATAGTTACCTGGGCCTGTTCACCGCTCGGGACCTTGTATCGTTCGCCGCTGCGCGTGCGAAGGATCACTTTGAAATGAACTGTGTGGCCGGGACGGTAAACAGGACGGTCGGTGTAAACGTATCCGGCGGAGTCCTCACTTGGGTTGGTGCTCAAGTTGTAGGAAGCGGGAGTGACGAGCGCGACGTCATCGCCGTGCACGGCGATAACGCGCACGTCCTCATACTGTCCGGCGGGCAGGGGGGATTCGGTCAATCCGCTGGCATCGGTGGTTAACCGCGCCTTCTCATTCTTGTCCGACCAGAAGCGCACTTCTGCGCCGCCGACCGGCGCACCGGTGCGCCGGTCGGCCACAAACGCAAGGGCCTGGCCGCGGGCCGTCTTGGTGATGACACCGAGTTCCGAGACAACAATGATGGTGTAGGCGCGGAGGGCGCCATCGGTGGCTTCGACGAGATACACGCCCTTTGCCAGATTGTTAACGGGAATCGTTTCGGTCTCGGAGAAGTAGCGCGGGGGAAGCTCCTGGTGCCAGCGGGCGACCAGTTGCGAACTGTTCAGCACGGGGACTTGAGCAAAAACCGCCGCGGTCCCGATCCTCGTTTTCAGCGCCTCGCTCTGTTTTTCCCTGATTTGAGCGCGCGACCGGGGTGAGAACTGGTTGCGGAAGAAATTGCGGATCTCCACCCAAACGGAGTGTTTCCAATCATGGAAGCGTTCGAGGAACGTGGGAGCCTCAATCTCTTCGGGGACTGAAGGGTGGCCAAAATTGTGCGGCTCATCCAGACGCTCCAGGAACGCCATGGGGTCGTTGACCTTGTAGACGCGGAACTCCAGTGTGGACACATCGGAGGAATTGATGCGGAGGCTGATTTTCTCTCCGGGGAGAAAGGTCTTACTTGTGGACACGGAGAAATAGGCGCCGGGCCTTTGCCCTCCCGCCGGCAGAAGGAAGACGAGGAGGAGCAACAGGATGAGAATTGGTTTCCAGCGCACTATTTCATCTCCCGCAAAATATTCCAGCGAAACACACCGAGAAAATTGCTGTTGCCGGTCAAAGGCCGCCAGCGGGGCGAGGGATGGGCGAGCAGGTCCGCCAGCCGCATGCGGCGCATTTCTCCCGGCTCGTTCCCCACCGGGCCGGTGTGGTACACGACAAGTTCATTTGCACTTCCGCGGCCAAACTCGGGAGTCCATTCGCTGGGCCCGACGAAGATCATTGAATGAAACGGTGTGCCCGGCTCAAGCTGGCGATAAAACAGAAGGTCGCCCGGCCGGGCGGCGCGGATGTCCCGCGAAACGAAATGAGTGTTGAGCCCCATGAGTATCTTGGCGTCGGCGAATTCGGCGAAGGCTCCGCTTTTGATGTCATCCACTTGAAAACTGCCCGCTCGGATGCGAAATATCGAAGCGCCGAGGGGCGTGGCCGGGTAGTGGTACTTTTCCACGGACGGCAAGGCTTCGCGCGGAACAATTCCGGTCTCCTGGGTCCACGGCTTGTCGTGCTCCCGCAAGGCGTTGCGATAGGAGTAGCGTAACAGCGCGGCGCAATCGATGATCTCGCGGGGGATATCTTCCCTTGGCCGCAGGGCTTGGACCTCCGCGATAGCGACGAACCATCGCCGGAAAGCCTCCTGATCCGCGGACGAGTCGAGGCGGAGAAAATTGGGTGTTCCATCGCCGAAGGTGTCACGCAGGTCTGGCGTGCGAGGCGATTCATGGCGAGTGGCCGCGTTCAACGGGGCATTCGCGGCCTTTCCGGTTACACCCGGTCGAACGAAATTGGAAAGCCCGAGAGTGATGGCGCCCACAGCGAGACACGCGGCGGGAATCCCGAGAAGGCGATGAATGTTCATGCCAATAATTCGCTTCGGTTGCTCATCATACTCCCAGAGCTGGTATCCCAACCCGAGTTGGCAACCACCTTGCAAATCACAAAGGAGCAACTGCCCTGCCAAAAGAAATCAGCGGATTGACCGTCAAATCATCCGCGCCAGCGAAGGACAACGTGTGTGCTTGAATACACTTGTGTTGCACGTGACACGAGGAAACCAATTCCCCATTCCAATTTGAACAGACCTGACCGCCGGATGAATTTTACGAAGGGAGTCTAACTCAAAGACGGGGGATGCGCAGCAGGGAGGGCGTTGGAAAACTCAAGCGATTTCACTGGCCGGAAGTCCCCTTGGCTTTCGCCCGGCCCTCGTTGATAATGCGGTCAAATTCAGGCTCGCCGTGGAGGCAATGGAGGTCGGTGTCGCGGGTGATCCAGTCCCAATTGGAGTAGCCAAGTTCAGTGGCCTTCTTCAGCTCAACTAGTGATTTCACTTTTTCACCCATCAAGCCGAAGGCGCACGCGGCGTTGTAATGCACATTTGCATCCTCGGGGCGCAATTCGATGGCGCGTTGCAGCTGCTCGGTGGCCTCCGCGCTCCTGCCGTCTTCGACGTAAGTGCCGGCCAGCAAAATCCTCGCGCGAGCATCTTCGGGAACAATCTGAATCTGGCGTTCCAGCGTTTGGGCGAGCTTCAATCGGAGACCCGCGGCGGAATTCTTGCGTCCCAGGCGCTCGAAGACCTGACGGTAAGGAATATAGACGTTGTAATCGTCCCCACTGATCTCCAGCGCCTTATCGGCGACGGCGGCCGCCTCCTCCAGACGGTCCGAATTCAGGAGCGCGCGGCCCAGGATGTTGTAGGCATCCTCGCAATTGGGTTTTTTCTCAAGGGCCTTCTTGGCGTAGAGGACGGCGTCCTCATATTTTCCCTGGGCGTAGTAAATGCGGGCGCGCGCGGCGAGCCCATCGTGAAGATTCGGATCCAGTAGAAGCGCGCGTTCGCATGCTGCCCATCCGCGTTCGATCCAGCGGGGGTTGCGGTCATGCAGCTCGTAGATTCTTCCACACACGTGAGCAATTCCTACGTGTGCCAGCGCGAAGCTGGGATCCAGCTTGATGGCGTGCTCGAACATCTGAATGGCGAATTGGAGGTTTTCGCGATGCGTGTAATCGCGGCCACGCAAGTAGAAGTCGTAGGCCTCCATGTTTTCGGTGGGCTTCTGCTCGATGGCGCGTTGCTCACGGGCGGTCAAAGTAATCCGCAGCGCTTGGGTGATGCTCTTCGCGATGTCGTCCTGCACCTCGAAAACGTCTTTCAATTCGCGGTCATAGCGCTCCGCCCAAACGGAATGGCCAGATTCGGTTTCGATCAACTGGGCGGTGACGCGCAGGCGGTTCCCCGAGCGTCGCAGGCTTCCTGTGAGAACGAACGTGGCGCCGAGCTGGCGGCCGATTTCAGGGGCGGTGACGGTCTTGTCGCGGAAAGTGATGACGGCCGCGCGCGGGAAGACGGCAATTTCCTTAATCTTGGAAAGCTCCGTGATGATGTCCTCGGACATGCCGTCGCGGAAATATTCGTCTTCCTGACCGCTGGCGAGATTTTCAAAATAGAGCACGGCGACGGATTTCCCCGCGGGGGCGGCAGGAGTCGCGGGCGTCCGGCCGGAATCCGATTCACGCTTCAGCCGCTCGAGGTCCGCGCGAAGGCTGGCGGCCGTCTGGTAGCGGGCCTTGCGGTCTTTTTCAATGGCCTTGTTGATGATGTGCGCGAGCTCCGGGGGCGATTTCGGGTTCATGCGCAAAACGGAGGGCGGCATGCGATTCAAGATGGCGTCAAACACCACGGCTGAAGTGGTTCCCGAAAAGGCCTGTATGCCGGTGGCCATTTCGTAGAGGACAACTCCAAACGAGAAAATATCGGAGCGCACGTCGGTTTCTTCGCCGCGCGCCTGCTCCGGAGACATATAAGCCACGGTGCCCAGAGCGGTCCCGGGGCTGGTGAGGTTCGCCTCGCCGGAGGATTCCATGATGGTCGCCGCCGCGGAATTGGGGCCGCCAACGGTTTCCCCCACGCGCTGCGGCTGGCGGGAAAGTTTGGCCAGGCCAAAATCGAGAATCTTGGCCTGGCCGCGGTTGGTGATGAAAATATTCGCGGGCTTGATGTCGCGGTGGACGATGCCCTTGGAGTGCGCGGCATCCAATGCGTCGGCAATCTGGCAACCGAACCTCACGAGTTCCTCGGCATCCATGGGCTGGCCGTGAATGCGATTCCGGATCGTGTCGCCCTCAAGCAGCTCCATGACGATGAAGACCTGCTCACCCTGCTCCCCAAGGTCATAGATGGTGCAGATGTTGGGATGGTTCAGCGCTGAAGCGGCGCGCGCTTCTCGCTGAAACCGCTCGAGCGATTGGCGATCGCTGGCCAGATCCGGGGGAAGGAATTTCAGAGCGACGTTGCGGCCCAGGCGAGTGTCCTCGGCCATGTAAACGACACCCATGCCGCCGGTGCCCAGTTTTTCGAGAATCCGGTAGTGAGAGACTGTCTGCCCGATCATGAGTGGAACACTTTACTACATCATCCCCGTCGCGGACGACTACTTCGGCTGAGGAACGATCCGCAGATAGGGTCGGGGCGCCTTCCACCCAGCAGGATATTTCTGCTTGGCCTCATCGTCGGACACTGAGGGGAGAATAATCACGTCGTCGCCGTGTTTCCAGTTCACGGGCGTGGCCACCTTGTGTTTGGCAGTGAGTTGCATGGAATCAACCACGCGCAGCACTTCGTCGAAGTTGCGGCCGGTGCTCATGGGATAGGCGAGCATCAACTTGATTTTCTTGTCCGGTCCGACCACGAAGACGGTGCGAACGGTGGCGTTGTCGGCGGCGGTCCGTCCCTCGCTGGTGGTTCCCGCTTCGGCGGGGAGCATGCCGTAGAGCTTGGCCACCTTGAGTTCCGGGTCACCGATCATTGGATAAGTCACTTTGTGCCCCTGGGTCTGCTCGATGTCCACGGCCCACTTGCCGTGACTCGCCACAGGGTCCACGCTCAGCCCAATGACTTTGCAATTGCGCTTTTGAAATTCCGGTTGCAGCCCGGCCATGTAACCCAGTTCCGTGGTGCACACGGGGGTGAAATCCTTGGGGTGCGAGAACAGGATGGCCCAACCGTTGCCCACCCATTCGTGAAAGTTAATGGTGCCTTGCGAGGTTTCCGCGGTGAAATTTGGAGCTTCATCGTTGATTCTCAACATTTCTGTTCTATCTCCTGGTTTGATGTCCTTCAGAGCGAAATGCCCTGAATGCTTCATTTCGTTATTCCAAGCCGTAAATCGTACTTTCCTGCCGCAAGCGAGTCAACTCTGCCGAGGTCGAGCGAGCAGATCAGAACCAGCCCTTCCCGCCTGCGGCAGTGTCAAGGAAATCGCTCGCTCAGAGCATCCTGCTTCGCAGAGTGGCGGAGAGGGTGGGATTCGTGAATGCTTTTCATTCACTCTGAGCGAGACGTCTGTCGAGTCGAAGAGAACCCGCGATCAGCTGTCCCTTCTTTTCGCGGCTCCACCCTTTCAAACGGAGCTCAATGGCATGTGCCTGCGCGAAGCTCGAACAACTTTGAGACCATACCAAACGAACCGGTCTTCGCAGAACCGTATGCTTTGAACCATGCCCGGCGTTGTGTTCTTTCTCCCGCTCAAGCAGGTCTGTGGCAACACCGACATAGTAGCTCCTGTCAGCGCATTCGAGAATGTAACAGTACCAGCCCTCCGACTCGCTCAAGGAAATCGCTCGCTCAGGGCACCCTGCTTCGCAGAGTGGCGGAGAGGGTGGGATTCGAACCCACGGTTGAGTTTCCCCAACACACGCTTTCCAAGCGTGCTCCTTAAACCGCTCGGACACCTCTCCGCATGGGAGCAATCAATCTACCAGAATTGCGGGCGGCGAAGAAACCGGCAGGCGCGCTACCATTCACATGCAACGGAGTGGAGCGAGTTCGCGCGGCGCAGGCGTCTTTGCTAAACTGCATTCACCCTGCTCCGGGGTGGTGCAATTGGTAGCACATGGGCCTTTGGAGCCTAGAATCTTGGTTCGAGTCCAAGCCCCGGAGCCATCTTTTTCTTGAGTAGCCGTGAACTGCGCGGCATCGCGAATCAATCAACACAGACGTTTCCGCCGACATTGCCCTTGAGGAAAGAAAAAGCTACGCTTCCCTGCCCATGACCTACGAAGCTCTCACGCTGGGGATCGTCTGGTACATGGCGTTCCTTTTTTCCACGGTGTGCCACGAAGGCGCGCACGCTCTGGTGGCGTTGTGGGGCGGCGACCGAACAGCTTTTGAGGGCGGCCAGGTGTCGCTTAACCCGGTGCCACACGTGCGGCGGGAGCCTTTCGGGTTGGTGTTGGTGCCCATCCTTTCCTACGCACTCTCCTATAAATCGGGTGGATGGATGATTGGATGGGCCAGCGCGCCCTACGATGTGGAATGGAGCCGCAGGTATCCGCGGCGCGCAGCATGGATGGCCCTGGCAGGACCGAGTGCAAATCTTTTGCTCGCGATCCTTTCGGGGACTGCGATCCACGTGGGCATGGCGATGGGAAAGCTTCAGGCGCCTTCGTCGGTAAACATCACTCACATGACGGAACTGGCCGGCGGGGGAGTAAGCCTTGCGACGACATTCCTGAGCATCCTCTTTTTTCTCAACTTATTGCTGTGTGTATTCAACTTGCTTCCGGTGCCACCGCTGGACGGAGTGCAGGCCTCGACCCTGTTGATGGGAGAAGCTACCGGCAGGCGCTTCGTGGAATGGACGAGAGGGGGCGGGCTCGGAATCTTCGGCTTGCTCATCGCGTGGTACGCCTTCGGGTACATCTACGAACCGCTTTTTCTCCTTGCGCTGAAGCTCCTCTATCCCGGTCTTCATTGTCATTGATGGATCGATGGTGTTTGCCGGTGATTCAGATTAGTACAATTGTGCAAAAGCGGCCCCTGCGCGCCCAATCTGTCGCCTTTCCACGCGGCTAAGGTCAAATGTTTCAATCCCTTCCCGCACCGGGTTTGGCCTTCCGTCTGCATTCAGTGTGAGCAAGGGAATTCAATCCATGACTTCGCAGGTTGCCATTGCCACCATCTACCGGGTTGAGATTTCAGGATGGGATCTGAACGAACGTTTTTTCGTGGAAATGACCGACCTGGCGTGGAGCGAAGAGAAGAAGTCGGTACATCTGCAACACGCGATTGGACAAGACGCGGTAGTCTTTGTCCGCTTACTGGGAAACCTGGGCCGCAGCAACGTTTTCCCGGTGGCGTACCAGGCCGTGGAGGTGAGTTACCAACCCGAAGCTAGCGCCTATGAGGTTCTGCTAGTGCAACTTTTGCCGCGCCCGCACGCGCCGGATCCGCCGAATGTGTTGCTCAATTGAAGTCTGACAACTTGATGGGGATCTACGGAGGACCGGCCATGACCGATTTTGCCGGGAGGATCGAAGATCTCCACTTGCTTCGGATGTGGGATGGGGTCTTACGCGAGCTCGGCTGCAGCGCGGATCAAATCCGCGAGCTTTACGAGACCCCTGGAAAAAGCGCAATGGGTATCGCGGAAGACCTCGAAGAGTCAAGGCAGTCGCTGGAACAGGAAGCGCAAGACGAAGCAAGAGATGTGGGAGAACAAATCCCCAACTAGCGGTGAAGTTTCGTCAGTCGCCTCGACGCCACGAATTGGAACAGCGAAAGGGCAACTCGCGCAGATTCGTCCCCCTTTGGCACACGCCAGGTCGTATTTCACTCTAAAATGGGATGCGGCGTAAGGCAACATCCCGCCATATCGAAACACTCTGAACAGATCGCCCCAAGGCCATTTTGGTACAGTTCTGTTCAAACACTGCCGTGTGCAAGACTTACAGCGAATACCACAGGGAGATTCCACTCCATCAGTGCGATTTCGAGGTGCATTCATGCGCTTGTTCACTGTGGCACTTCTCTTGCCTCAGCAATCGGCATGAGCCAAACAATGACGCGGGTGGCGGTGGAAGCGGCGACGCAAGCAGGCTTCGTAGTTTGCGTGGTGGACGATGAAAAAGAGATGGTCGATGTCCTCCTGGAGACACTTCACAAGCTGGGGCATGACGCCGTGGGGACCACGGATCCGCTGGAGGCGCTTGATCATGTTCGCACCGGGCGCTGCCGCGTCTTGATCTCGGACATCAAGATGCCCGGGATGGACGGCCGGACACTGCTGGAAAAGGCGCTGCAATATGACCCCGGCGTGCAGGTCATTTTCAATACCGGGTATTACTCGCTGGACTCGGCGGTGGATGCCATCCGCCGAGGGGCCTACGACTATCTCACCAAGCCCGTGGACAAATTGCGGTTGAAGAAAACGCTGGATGAATTGAGCGAAATCTACAGCCAGCGGCGAAGGATTCGGGAACTTGAATCACAGCTCCTGGTGGACCTGAATTTCCACGGGATTATCGGCAAGAGCCCGATCATGCTGGAAGTCTTCGACCTATCGCGCAAAGTGGCGAAGCACTACACGAACGTGCTGATTGTGGGGCCCACCGGTTCGGGGAAGGAACTTGTGGCGCAGGCCATCCATCAGCTGAGTCCCGTCGCGCAACAAAGGTTTGCGGTGTGCAATTGCTCCGCCATTGTGGACACACTGCTGGAAAGTCAGCTTTTCGGCCATGTCCGCGGAGCATTCACGGGGGCCACGGATACGCGGCCGGGATTGTTCGAGTACGCGAATGGCGGCACGGTGTTCCTGGACGAAGTGGGAGAGATGTCTCTATCGATGCAGGCCAAGCTGTTGCGCGTCCTGCAGAATCGGGAGATTCAGCGCGTGGGCTCACCCGAGGTGCGGCACGTTGACGTGAAGATCATCGCCGCGACCAACCGGGATTTGCGCGCGGAAGTCTTGGCGGGGCGGTTCCGCGAGGATCTTTACTACCGGCTGAACACAATTCAGATCCGCGTGCCCGGCCTTTCGGAGCGGCTGGAAGATATCCCCTTGCTGGTTCAATTTCTGGTGAAGAAATACAACCAGGCATACGGCAAACAGATCCTGGGGTTGACGCGCCGAACGCAGACACTTCTGTTGCAGCATGCCTGGCCCGGCAATGTGCGCGAATTGGAAAATATTATTTCCGGGGCTGCCATCCGCACGGTGACCGAGTTTATTGACGTGGTCGACTTGCCGGAACATTTGCAGAAACCCGCCGGACGCATGGGAGACGGGGGAGACAACTGGCGGCCGTTGCCGCTGGAAGAGATCCGGAAGATCCACATCCACCGCGTGCTGGAAACCTGCCACGGCAACCGCGTGCGCGCCGCGCAACTTCTGGGAATCGGCCGCACCAGCCTTTATCGCTATCTCAAGCGCGCTAACCGGCCGGCGAAGATGACAAGCCCCGCGGAAACTTAGGATCTCGGGGCTATTACGACCAGGCGCGGAGGCGCGAACCCATGGCCAATGCAGGCGTGAAGCCGGATGCGAAGAGGACTCTTCAAGAGTCCATCGAAGATCGTCGCCAAGGCAAGCGGCTGAATCTTCGATTTGAAATCGAAATCTCCGGCAAAGACGTCCGGGGCTCCGATTATCACCTGGAGACTTTTACGCGCGACATTAGTCAAAACGGATGCTGCTTCGCGATCCCCAGAGAACTGGCCGTCGGAGAGATGGTCAATTTGAGCGTCATCCACCGCAATGGGACCGGCGCAATTGAAGTCAAACACCCGCTAAGGTTCCACGTCGCCTGGGTCAACCAGGAAGACAATACGTGGCTCGTGGGCGCGGAAATGCTCGACCCCGCCAAACCGTGGGGAGTTACGTTTCCTCCGAAATCCTCGCAGACGAGGCCATCCTAGTTCCGCGGATCAAGTCCGGCGCGTGTTCCACCGCGGCGAATACTCTTGTTCAGAAGCCTGGTTCAATCCCTAGTTCGCCCCGGGAGTAAACAGTGCGGCGCTGGCGGTCGCGGTCGGCAGCACGAGTGTGTTATCCAGACGGACGAACAGGCTTGTCTGCGCCGGCAGTTCAACTTCTTTTCCCTTGCGAGCAACAACGTAAGCGGCGCTGACAGCAATTCCCAGTCCGAGTCCGCGCCCCACATGGCTGAAGACCGCGCCGACGAGCGTGCCGCCGCCGGTCCCCAGCGTCATGATAAGGACGTCGCCCTTCACATCGTGCTTCGCCTGGATCACCTGTCCCTCTTCAATCTTCACATCCTTGCGCCTACGGGCCGAGTTCTCCGTGCCGGGGTGCTGGATGGTCAGGATGCTCATTTGAACAGGAACTTCTCGGTGATCGAGCTCAATGGACTTGAACGCCAGGTTCAGGGCGGCCTGTCCACGGAAGATGTTGAAGTGCCGTGGCTTGATGACCGCGCCGACAATCCCGGTAATGCGGGTCCCCGCGGGAAGCACAAGCTGGTCGCCGACAAAGACCGGCTCGGCGACGATTGCGGTGAATGGATCGCCGGCGCGCGCCACGGCAGTGGTCAATCCACTTTGCAGTGTGAGGTGAATTTGGCTCCCCTGCAGGAGTTGATTGAGATTTTGCGAATGTGCGGGAGCGGCAATGAACAGACACAAGCAGAAAACAGCGCACAGCAGCACAGCTCTTCTCATAAAATCCCCCTTGGCCTCACTGACGTGAGGGTTCGCCCCATAACGGGGGGCCTTCCGCTGGCGCGGCGGTCCGGAATCGCGCTGCGAGCGCGGGACCGGAAAGGGTGCGGAGGAATTCACCCGGGTAAAGGATACCCCCGCGAGCCATGGAGCGCGTACGGAAACTGAAATCCCAGGTTCCTAAATGCAACGCCTCATGAGTCAAGGGCAAGTCCGTTCCCTCTGATACTTCCCGGCAAATTGGGTTGGCTGACGTGGGCTCCGGGCGTGTGCTAGACTTCGCGTTGCAGTGCCGGTGATGAGAAACCGGAACTGCCGATGCGTGGAACTTCGGGCTCTGTGCAACGTCGCCCCGCGAACCCCGCCAGGCCCGGAAGGGAGCAACGGTACCGGGATCACGACGGGTGCTGCGGAGTACCCGAAGTTCCTCTCATCGTTTTTTGCTTTTAAGGACCCGGAAACATTCCATGAGCTATCAAGTGATCGCGCGGAAGTGGCGGCCCCAGACGTTTGAGGACGTGATCGGGCAGCGGCACGTGGCCACCACGCTCGAAAACGCGATCCGCACCGGGCAAATCGCGCACGCGTACATATTCTCTGGCGCGCGCGGCGTGGGAAAGACCACCACGGCGCGCATCCTGGCCAAGGCCTTGAATTGTGTGAAGGGTCCCACGCCCACACCCTGCAATGCGTGCGACTCCTGCCGCGATATCACCGCGGGAAATTCCCTGGACGTGATAGAGATCGACGCCGCCTCCAACCGGGGGATCGACCACATCCGCGAGTTGCGGGACATGGTGCGTTACGCGGCCACCGGCGGGCATTACAAGGTCATCATCCTCGATGAAGCACACATGTTGACGGACGAAGCCTCCAATGCGCTCTTGAAAACTCTTGAAGAGCCGCCCGATCGCGTGATTTTTGT
>JBGOTC010000012.1:0-22395 GCA_041476305.1 Terriglobia bacterium | reverse complement strand
TCGTCCGTGCGCACGGCCAGCACTTCATCAAAGGTGATTTTGCCGCCGGTCTTCCCGGCCAGCGTCTCCACCTGGATGGTATCGCCCGGGGTCACCCGGTATTGCTTTCCTCCACTGCGAATGACGGCGTACATCGAGCCTCCAGCCCTATTGGGAAACCATCATTATAGAGGTGATTCGCGAGGGGCGTCAACCCGGCTGCGATTCCTGATTTTCACAAATATTATTCTACTTTTCCCTCTTCTTATGATAGAAGAGGGGCTCCCCGACACCATATTCTGAGGGATACCTGTGACTGCATGGAACCTGAATGCCCGTTTCTGCCCGCGCTGCCATAGCACGGAAGTGCTTCGCCTGAAGCGGGAGGGAATCTTCGAGCGCGTCATCCTGCGTTTTACGGACGTGCGCCCCTTCCTCTGCCGTAGGTGCAAATTGCGCCATTACCGCCGCGCGGATCTCGGCGGCCAGCCGCGCACCATTCAAAATCGGCCCACCGCGGGGGAAGAGGCCTAGCTTCAGGCCCTTCTTCTGCTGTTTAGTTAAAGTGTCTCTGGTTGAACGTATATTCTTACAGTCACTCTATCTCCCAGTTTCCCTGGGTCCGGCAACGGAACTGACTTATCCTTACGGCCATCGATAATCCGTATATTCAGATTCAGCCTTGCAGCTTTCGCTTCCTCCGCGCTCAATAGACCGGCCTCCTTGAGTCGGCGCGACACATCAACAAACTCTTGCTCTCGCAAACGGACAAATTCTATTAGATCTCCGAGGTAGGCCTCTTTTCCTTGCCAAACAATTGAGTGGTACACATGGGATTTCAAGGGTGGGTCCTCTTGCGGCGAAAGGAGGAGTCCAGCAAGGAATCGCTGCCGCAAACGGTCTACGGTCATATCGGGGTCGTCGAATCCAGAACAACTGCTGCATTTAGAGCGATCGTAGACTGCATTGACCTCACGATAGTAGTAGGCTGGATCAGCTCCATCGGCGAGAACTGTGGCTCCCCCCTTATTCATGCTTGAACAATCCACAAAATAATAGTTTCCGACTTCGGGCCAGCCCGCCTTTGGTATCAGAATCATCTCGCCGCAGTCGCCTGCCCATCCACCTCCGAGCTGTCCAAAACCGTGGCCCGGCGTAGTCACAGTGATCTCAAGATGGGCAGTCATGATTCTCAAAACCGCCGCGGCAAATCCAGGAGCTCTTTGATGTGCCAGCATGTTCCCTGCAGCAAGCCATGCGCCGCCATGCCTGTGTTCCGTCCGAAAGATCTCCAACAGGAAACTGGTGGCGTCTTCACCTGCTTTGGAAAGCAGAATCAAAGATTGCGCTGGAAACTCGCGGTAGATTTTGGCGGCATCTGTGGCAGAGACTTTGGCATTCAGTTGAATAATGGCATCGAGGACCGCGAGCATCGCGTCATGTTGGTCTTTCTCGCCAGAGGAGACTGGCTCTCCCATAACCACATAGTTGGTGAGCATTTCCTGCAACACGGGAATGAATTCTGTCTGCCTGTCGCGCAGAACTAGAAACGCGCCCCCAGGCTTGCATCCGGGGTTCGGAGCTGTGAAGCCATTTCGTGGCGAGCTGCGCGCCCTGGTCTTGTTGCCCCTTCAGGATGGCCGCAGGGTCCGTCTGTCCCTGTGGAGATGCGTTTGCGAGGGAGGTCGAGGCGCTGAAAAAAATCAAACACAAGCCGATGTTGCGTAAAATCTTCATGCAGACGGTTAGACGCAGTATTTGAAAAATGGGTTGTGGCCGAACAAGCCCTTGGTTCAGAGGAAGAGCTTGGGAGAGGCACAGATGACTGTGCCTCTCCCAAGCAAAAAAAACAATTCAGACCAAGTGCGCGACTACCGCTGGTTCTTCGATCCGCCGATCCCGTAGTCCGGCCAGCATCCCAGCGTTTCCGGCTTCGCCTCAAACACGCTGGGTTTCGGAGCCGCAGCCGGCAAGCTCCCGTAGCGGCCGGTGCCCATGCCGTTGGCCCCGGTGCCGCCTCGGCCTCCGCGTCCGCCCGCGGGCGCGGCCGTCGCAGGCTCAAAGGGGACCTTGGGATCGAGCGCCTTCATGATGCTGTCCTTCGCCGCTTCCAGGTGCGCCCGCGTCGCAGCGTCCTTGGACTTAGCCATCGCGGCGGTGATTTCACCGCTGAGCATTTTCAACTCCGCGCGCAGCAGGGCCCGGACATCTTCCAACCCTGCTGTGCGTTCATTTACCTTCACAGCCATGCTCTCGATGTAGCCGTTCTGCAGGTTCCGGCGGTAGGCGTCGATGCTCACTGATGGCGCTGCCAATTCGCTCCACACGCCGTGGCGGACTTCCGCCAGGAATTCCGCCGGGTGATAGGACTTCGCGCTGTCCATGGCTTCGAGTTCGATCATCCGGTCGATCCTTTGATCCTGCAGCAACCGGTTGAGCACGGAGAGTTGCGCCGTCCGGATTCGCGCCATCACGCCGACCGGTTCCATCCGCCGCAACAGGTCGGGGCGGATCAGCCACGTCGGCGTCTTCAACGCATTTTCATTCAGGAAGCGCACCGCGGCGGTCTGCCTCTCGCGCGACGTCGGCGTGAACTGCACTCCCGCCTGCCCGATGTGTTTGTTCTGTGAATCCACGCTGCCCACAATCACCGCCACGTGGTTCATCTCCAGCGTCCACTGGCCCAGCACCCGGCCGTAAAGTTCCGTCAGCCGGTCGTAATCCTCTTCCGGTTTAGTCGTTGTCGCGGGCAGCAGCATGTCCATCACGCGGTGAAGGTTCCTCATCCCCATGCCGGTGGAATAGACCGCGTCCGCATCGCCCACGGCCTCGGTGTTTTCGCCGGGGTCGGTTCCCGCCGAGCGCTCCGTGGTGAACCGGAACCATGGCGTGGTGTCCTGTTGCCGAGCCCATTCGTCGAGCGTTTTCGTTTCATCATCCGGGGATTTCGCTCCGGGAATTGGCGCGTACCCCCAGTGCGTCGCCCACTTGTCATAGGGCCCGATGCCCGGGATGAGGTCCGCCGGCGGGATGTGGTCTTCGGGCTGCGCCACGTAGTTGTAGCGCGAGTAATCCATCAGCGTCGCCACGTGCCCCATCTTGTGCAACCACTCCGCATTGCGGATCTTGTCCACCGCATACATCGAGCTGGACTTCATGTTGTGTTGGAAGCCCAGCGTGTGACCCACTTCGTGCGCCACCACGTATTCAATCAGCCGCCCCATCAGGTCATCGGGCAGCGGAAGTTTTGCCGCGCGCGGATCCAGAGGCCCCACCTGCACGAAATACCAGTCCGTCGCCAGGTTCATGACGTTCTGGTAGAGCTGGATATCCGCGTTCAGGATCTCTCCCGTGCGCGGATCGTGGATGTGCGGCCCCACCGCGTTTTCCGTTGTGGAGGGCAGCCAGCGAATCACCGAGTTGCGCACGTCCTCTGGACTCCACGTGGGGTCCTCTTCCTTTGTCGGCGGATCTTTCGCAATGATTCCGTTCCGGAATCCCGCTTCCAGAAATGCGGGTTGCCAGTCTTCGATGGCCTTCTTAATCCACGGCCGCCACTTCATCGGCGTCGCCGGATCGATGTAATAAATGATGGGCTTCACTGGATCAGACACCGCCGCGGATGGGTCTTTCTTCTCCAGCCGCCACCGCGTGATGTACGTGCGCCGCGGTGCCCGGTGCTCGTCCTGGCCGAAGTCCTGCTGCGTCACCGAAAAATATCCGACGCGGTCGTCGAAGATCCGCGGCATCATCTTGTTTTCCGGCAGCTTCACCATGCTGAAGTGCATCAGCACCGTGGCGCTCGCGCCGCGCATCCCCTGCGGTGCTCCGCGTCCCGGCGCTGGCGCCGGCGCTGCCGCCGCCGCTCCGGTATCCGTGCCGCTGGTGTACGTCTGCGTGGCTTCCACTTCAATGTTTTGAGGGAAGGCCGTCACCTTTTCGATGAACGACCGGTTGATGTCGAAGGCCCGCGCGCGCAACCGCGTTCTCGCGCTGAACTCCGGGACTTCGGAAGCGAAGAGCCGCGTCACGTCAATCACCGGCGCGTCGCCCTTCCCGATGGCCTCCACCGGGAACGACATGATGATGGTGTCGTTGTTCGCCGCCTCCACCGCCCGCGCCACCGGCAACCCGTTCTCCGCCACGATTTCGTAAGACACGCTGCGCAGCAGCACGCGGTTGCCGTGCCGCTCCCAACGCACCACGTGGTTGCCGGCATCCTGCCCGCCATAGCCCACGCCGAGCGTGGTCTTCGCGATCAGGCTGACCCAAAGAAAATCCTTGCCAAATTCCGAGGGAGGGATCTCGTAGTAACACAGGTTGCGGATTTGATGGACAGTGAACAAACCGCGCTGCGTCTTGGCCTCCGCGGTGATTACTCGTTCGTACGGACGCGGCTCGGGCTCCAGGACAATGCGCCCTGTGCCCGCGCCTCCCCTGCCCGCCACCGGCGGCTCATCCTGCGCCCGCACTGCTCTCGCCGAGACCACCGTTCCCAACAACACGAGCACTGCAAGTATTCTGGCTGCTGATTTCATCGCTTGCTCCCCCGCAAAAACAAGATTCCGGAGAAATTCCCGGACCCGAAATTCGTTCTTCAACTGAAAAGGCGTTCCCTACAATGCGGGCTAAAATCCGAACCGGTACCCCAGAATCATCTTGATGATCAGGTGGTCGGTCCCTCCCGTCATTCCCACCCCAAATCCAAAATTCACTTCCCAGTTCGGCGAAAGATTCAGATCCACCGCCGAAAAAAGCTGCTGCCCTTGCTGGCTGATAGGGTCAAACCCCGTTAGCGGCCCCAGCCCGCCGTAATACTCGAATCCGCCGGTGATTTTTTTCGTAAAGTCATAACCGAGTTTGAAGTTTGGCGAAAACTCGAACCCCCGGCTGGTGTTCAGGCCGTGGATAGCGCGCTCAATGGTCGGATTGAAGGAGAGGTACCACTTTCCGATCTGTTTATCAATGATCGGACGGATTTCGATGGACCAGGTGTCCTCGGACCACAGCGGGCGTTGATAGCCGAATTCTGTGGAGAGGCTGACTCCCACCGGCCAGTGCCAGCTTTCCGGGACGCGCACCCGCGGCCGGATGTGCGTGCCGACAAAATCCCATCCGTGTCCCGCCTGCGCCGAAGTAAAAATGTAGAAACCTGTTTCAAACCAGGAGTTCCAGCCGTGCGTGATTTCCAGCGTCTCGTGCAATTGGTGGTGCGTCGGCAACATCCCGTTTTGCATGGTACGGGAACCGGAGATGGTGAAATTGGTGTGCAGCTCGAACATCGTGTGGTGCGGCTCAATGGTGTCGTAGCCGTACACCTGAATCTCGTAGTTTTCTTGAGCCGCTGCGCCCAGCGCTCCCATGGTGCAGAATGCCGCGCCAAGCAGGAACATCCTGAGGACACTTCGTTTCACGACACGCCCCTGACCGGATTGAACGCAACCGAATCGTGCTCTTAAGACGCCGCGCTGCCGCGCCGCGTTTCACGCCCGTGGGTGCGACCGGTCATACACCTCCATCAGTTGGCGGATGGAGGCGTGCGTGTATTTTTGCGTCGTGGAAAGGGATGCGTGGCCCAGCAGTTCCTGGATGGCGCGCAGGTCCGCGCCATCCGCCAGCAGGTGCGTCGCGAACGCGTGGCGCAGCGAATGGGGATGCAGGTTCCAGTTGAGGCCCGCCAGCTTCACATATTTGTTGAGGATTCGCCGCACGCTCCGCACCGTGAGCCGCTGCGCGGAATGGTTCAGGAACATTGCCTGAAATTCCGCGCTCGTCTTCCGTTTCTTCAGGATGTCCGAGCGGAATGGCCAGTAAGCCTCGAGCGATTCCAGGGCTTTCGATCCGAAGGGCACGATGCGCTCCTTGCGGCCCTTACCGCGGATGCGCAGCATCTGGTGCGCCCGGTCCAGGTCTTCCAGATTGAGCCCCACCAGTTCACTCACGCGCAGCCCGGAGGCGTAGAGCAGTTCGATCATCGCCCGGTCCCGCCGCAGCATCCGTTGAGAATCGCTCAGCGGTTCGCGCTTCGTGATGGCCCCCGCGCCCGCATTTTTCCCGCGCTTCTTGCCGCGCCAACCCCCTGCGCCCTCGGGTTCGCCTTCGTCCTCCTGAAAATGCATCCGCCCGTCGAGCTGGTCTAGAAAAAGGTTCAACTCCTCCGCGGGCACGACATTCGGGACGCGCTTCGGCAGTTTTGGCGTCGCCACCAGTTTCGCCGCATTCTTCACCACCAGTCCTTCCCGGTGGCAAAACTTGAAAAACGAGCGCAGCGCGGTCAGCTTCCGCGCGATGGATGTTTTTTGCAGCCCCAGATCGTGCAGGTATCCCATGAATTCGCGGATCATCCGGTGGTCAATGTCCGCGGGGACCAGTGATTTTCTGACGGCGTGGGATTTTCCGCTCTCCATGTCCCCCGGCGCGGAAAGGTATCTGAGGAACTGTTCCAGGTCGGAGCCGTAGTTGGTCAGCGTGTGCGGCGAGACGTTTCGTTCATTCCTCAAATAATGCAGGAACTTTGTAATGGCTTCTTTCATTTCAGGACCGCCAGCGCCACAGGCTCTTTTGTTCTGACATGACTAGGCAGTATGAAATCGAATGGTGGAAACCGCTCGTTCAGCTCTTGACGAAAACCGCGGCTTCCAGGGGCTGCGCCTGCGCTTCCGGCGCCGCAACCTCCCAGCCGCAGCCATCCTTAATACACGCCCGCACCGCTCCGGTCTTCAGCCGCTTCTCGACTATGAACGCCGCGCCGCATTTTGGGCACGGCTCCACGATCGGCTGGAAAGGAGTGGTGAAATCGCACTCCGGGTAACGGTTGCATCCGAAGAAAACGCGGTTGCCCCGCCGCGTCATCCGCTGCGTCAGCTCGCCCTTCTCGCACTTCGGGCACGCAATCCCCAGTGTCTTTGCGCGGATGTATTTGCATTTGGGATAGGTGGAGCAGCCGATAAACTCTCCGTATTTCCCGTGGCGCTTGACCAGCGGCGAACCGCAGTCCGGGCATTTCTCGTCCAGGATTTCATCCGGCTGCCGCGCCGTGCGCGTCCCCTGCACCAGCCGCCGCGTCGTCTTGCAATCCGGGAAGCCCGTGCAGGCCAGGAAAGTCCCGAAGCGCCCGCGCTTGATGGTCATTTCCTTGCCGCATTCCGGGCAGGCCTCGGATCCCGTTCCGGCCTCGGCTGGGAGTTCCGGTGAAAGGTCGCGCGTGTAGTCACAATCCGGGTAGCGGTCGCAGCCCATGAAAAATCCGTTGCGGCTGATGCGTTCGAGCAGGTGCCCCTGTTCGCACTTCGGGCAGAGTTCGCTGGAGGCGATTCCTTTTTTGTACGACTGCATTTCGTCGCGCGCCGTCTCCAGGTCCTTTTCAAAGCGCTCGTAGAATTCACCCACCGCCTGCTTCCACGGCAGCTTGCCTTCCTCCACCTCGTCCAGCTCCTCTTCCATCCGCGCCGTGAACCCGATGTCGAAGATGTCCTCGAAACTTTTCACCAGCAGCACGCTCACTTTTTCCCCCAGCATCGTGGGAGTGATGCGCCCCTGCTCCTTGTTGATGTACTCGCGCTCCACAATCGTGGAAATAATCGTCGCGTAGGTGGAAGGCCTGCCGATGCCTTTTTCTTCCAGCTCCTTCACCAGCGTCGCTTCCGTGTATCGCGGCGGCGGCTCCGTGAAATGTTGCTCCGAGCGCACCGGCACAAGCCCCTCGGCGCCATTGGCCTTCTGCGCCGCCAATTTCAGCTTTTCGCCCTGCGTCACGCGAGGCAGCGCCCGGCCCTCGCCTTCCGTGTCTTCGCCCTTCTCCAGGTCCTCTTCGCCCGAGCGGTACGCGGAGAGCCATCCCGCAAATTTCTCCACCGATCCCGTCGCCCGGAAAATGTAGTCGCCCGCCGCGACGTCGATCGTTGTCTGATCGAAAACCGCCGGCGCCATCTGCGACGACACGAACCGTTGCCAGATCAGCTGGTACAACTTGAACTGGTCGTCTTCCAGATACCGCCGCACATCTTCCGGCGTGCGCGAAACGTCCGTTGGCCGGATCGCTTCGTGCGCGTCCTGCGTGCCTTTCTTGCTCTTGAAGAAGTTGGGTTTTTCGGGCAGATAATTCTCGCCGTATTGTTTTCCGATCTGTTCGCGCACCTGCGCGAGAGCATCGTCGGAGACGCGCGTCGAATCCGTGCGCATGTAGGTGATCAGCGCCACCGATCCTTCCTCGCCCAGCTCCACGCCTTCATACAGACGCTGCGCGATCATCATCGTCCGCTTCGTCGTATAGCGCAGCCGGTTATACGCCGCCTGCTGGATCTTGCTGGTCGTGAACGGAGGCGGCGCGTACCGGCGCTTTTCCTTCTGCGTCAGTTCCGCGACCTTCCAATCCGCGCGCTTCAACTCCTCCAGGATCTTTGTGGCTTGCGCTTCGTTGGAAATCTCCACCTCTTCGCCCTTGTGGCGGAAGAGCTTGGCCTCAAACACCGGCGGCTCCCCTGCCTCCAGCCGCGCGTGGATGGTCCAGTATTCCTTCGGGACGAACGCCTTGATCTCCTGCTCCCGCTCCACAATCAGCCGCAGAGCCACCGTCTGCACGCGGCCCGCGGAAAGTCCGCGCCTCACTTTGTCCCAAAGCAGCGGCGAAATCTTGTATCCCACAATACGGTCCAGCACGCGCCGCGCCTGTTGCGCGTCCACCAGGTGTTCATCCACTTGCCCGGCGTGGTCAAACGCCGCGCGGATGGCCTTCGGCGTAATTTCGTTGAACATCACGCGGAAAATTCTCTTACGGATGTCTTTCGGCACGTCCACCGCCACCGGCAAGGCATCGGCGACCGCCTCTTCCCCCTCGGCGGGCTTCTTCTTCTTTTTCCAGGGATTGTGGGGGCGCGTATATCCCTCAAACACGGAATCCTTCGAGGCCGATAGCACCTCCGCCAGATGAGCGCAGATGGCTTCGCCTTCGCGGTCCGGGTCGGCTGCCAGGTAGATCGAATCCGCCGTCGCCGCGGCCTTCCTCAAATCGTTCACCACTTTGTCCTTGCCGGGGATCACCACGTAGGTCGGTTCAAATAATTTATTCGGATTGATCGGCGCCGCCGGCTTCGCCGCAACTTTCTTCGCGCCCTTCTTCCCCTTCTTCACCGGCCTTTCTTCATTGGGCAGAACAATACTGATGCTCTTTCTCGGCAGGTCCTTCACGTGCCCGAGCGAGGCTTTGACGCTGTAGTTGCGTCCCAGATATTTGTTGATCGTTTTCGCCTTCGCCGGCGATTCAACGATGACCAGTGACTTTGCCATTTAAGTGTTGTAGTCCGATTCCCCCGGGTCTGGGTGGGCCTGTGTCCTATTCACTACCGTTGGTGATTTCTTCCGTCTCTCACAGCAGCGCCCGCACAAACTGTTTTCCGGGCATCTGCCGCACCATCCCCTTCAATTCCAGCTCGCACAACGCCGATAACACCGCCGAAGACGTCATTCCAGAATCCTCGACGAGCGCGTCCACGTGGCACGGCTGATCGGTGCTAATCAAGTCGTACAGCTTTTTCTGCTCCGGCGCAAGAGCTTCGGCAAACAGCGTTTCGCGCTCCGTGGCCCCCGGACTCTCCACCGGGAACAATTCCGCGCGAATTTCCGTCGGAAGCTCCTCCACCACGTCCTCCCACCCCGCCACCAGTTTCGCTCCCTGCTTGATCAATTGATTCGGAGCGAAGCTCGAAGGTTGCGTCGCGTTCCCCGGCACTCCATAAACTTCACGCCCGAACTCCATCGCCAGCCGCGCGGTGATCAGCGATCCGGAATACTGTTCTCCCTCCACAACAATTGTCCCCAGGCTCATTCCCGCCACAATGCGGTTGCGCACCGGGAAATTTTCCGGCGCTGGATGCGTTCCCAGTGGAAATTCCGTGATCAACGCCCCGCGCTTCTCCACTTCCGCGAAAAGTTTCCTGTTCTCCTTCGGGTAGATCACGTCAATCCCTGTTCCCAGCACTCCGATGGTCGCTCCGCGCGCCGCCGCGCATGCTCCCCGGTGCGATGAGCAGTCAATCCCCCGCGCCAGCCCGCTCACGATCACCAGGCCGCGGTTTGCCAGGTCCCGCGCCAGCCGCTCAGCCATTAGATTCCCGTAGGGTGTCGGGCGTCGCGTCCCCACCATTGAGATGGCGTATCGCCTCAGAACTTGTGCATCTCCACGCACATACAGCAGGGGAGGGGGGTCATAAATCTCCAGAAGCCGCTGCGGGTATTCGCTCTCATCCCAGTTCAGGAGCTGCACGCCCAGCTCCCGCAATTGCGCCAGTTCCTTCTCCGCCGCCGAGAATCCCCCCCGCGAATTGACAGCCTGCGCCGTCGCCGCCGGCAAATTGCAGGCCTCGAGCGAAGTCACCGGCGCATCAAACACTGCGTCCGGTGTCCCGAATTTCCGCAAAAGGCGGCCCGTCAGCCGGGCGCCCAGGCCCGGCGTTTGGCCAAGGGCCAGCCAGGAGAGGGAGGCGTCCAGTTCCACTATGGAACACACGCTAAGCGCATGTTACCTACTCTGTCAAGAACCGATTGTTTTATAGATTGGTACTACCGGTTTTCCGCCTTGCCCGCTTCTTCGTAGGGCGCGTCTCAGACGCGCCCGTTGCCGATGGTGCCCACATTTCGCGGATCCAGGGCCCTTCATTTTTTCTTTAGAGGGTCGGAGCTCGAGCCTGCCTGCCGACAGGCAGGCTCCGATAATTCAAATTGGTCTTGGGAGGGCACGACTTCAGCCTGCCTGCCGGTAGGCAGGTCGTGCCGAAAACGTACTCCGGAGTGTGGGGCTTCAGCCCCTGCGGTACCCAATCCTCCTCTGCGCCCTTCGCGCCTCTGCGGCAAATTCCCCCTATTTCTTCTTGAGGAACGTCCCCTTCTCTAACTCGCTGAACGCCTGCTGCAACTGCTCCTGCGTGTTCATCACGATCGGACCGTACCACGCCACCGGCTCCTCCAGCGGTTTCCCCGACACCAGCAGAAACCGGATCCCCTCGCTCCCCGCCTGCACACTCACTTCGTCGCCGCGATCGAACAGCACCAGCGACCGGTTGTCGGCTTCCTTGTGCAGCTCCGTGTCCGCCCATCCGACTCCTTCTGTCGGCACCGCCAGCGGGTCTGACGCGTTGCAGAATTTTCCTGAGCCCGCGAAGACATACGCGAAGGCGTGGCGAGTCGTCTCCACTGGCAGGGTCTTCCTCTTGTTCGGCGCCACTGACACATCCAGATAAATCGGATCCGCGGCGATCCCGTCCACGGGCCCGGCCTTCCCCCAGAATTTTCCGCACACAATCCGCACCTGCGTGGCGTCGTCATCCGTCACCACGGGGATTTCCAGCGCCTTCACTTCCTGATACCGCGGCGTCGTCATCTTCAGCGCCGCCGGCAAATTCGCCCACAACTGGAACCCGTGCATGCGTCCCGCAGCGTCGCCCTTTGGCATTTCCTGGTGGATGATCCCGCTCCCCGCGGTCATCCATTGCACATCGCCCGAGGCAATCGCTCCTTTGTTTCCCATGCTGTCGCCGTGCTCCACAGTTCCCGCCAGCACGTAAGTAATCGTCTCGATCCCGCGGTGAGGGTGCCACGGGAATCCCGCCAGGTAATCCGCCGGAACGTCATTCCGGAAATCGTCCAGTAGCAGGAATGGATCGAAGTCCGAAGTGTTCCCAAATCCAAATGCGCGCCGGAGATGCACTCCCGCGCCTTCGAGCGTTGGCTTGGATCGGATCAACCGCTTGATCGGTCGTATGGACATAGCTCCCCCTCACTTCTCTAACTTTGGGATTCTACTCCGGGGAATATTGCGTCGCCAGTGTGCGCCCTTTTTCCCCTTTGCTACAATTGCCCCATGCTGTTCCTCCAGGCGGTCCTGGCCACTCTGGTTCTTGGAATCTCCGCGGCGCCGGAGCACGTTTCCTTTCCCACTCCGGATGGAGGCGTCGTCTTCGCGGATCTCTATGGAAGCGGCGAGCGCGGCGTCGTCCTCGCGCGCGGAGGCCGCTTCACCAAGGAAAGCTGGGAGAAGCAGGCGCAGGTGTTGGCGGACACCGGATTCCGTGTGCTGGCTTTCGACTTCCGCGGCCGCGGCCAGTCCCACGGACCGCAATCGAAGTTCGGTGACGACGGCGTGGAGTTTGACGTCCTGGCCGCCGTCCGCTATCTCCGCGCCACCGGAGCGAAGACCGTCTCCGTGGTCGGCGCCAGTTTTGGAGGCGAGGCCGCTGCCGACGCTTCCATCGAGGCTGCTCCCGGCGAGATCGATCGCCTGGTCCTGCTCGCGGCGTGGACGGATCGTCCCCCGGAGAAAATCAAGGGCCGCAAGCTCTTCATGGTGGCGCGTGACGATGCGAACAGTGCAGGCCCGCGGCTCCCATACATTCGCGCGAATTACGAGAAGGCTGTGGGTCCGAAAGAATTGATCATCCTCGAAGACTCCGCACATGCCCAATATCTATTTGCGACGGACCAGGGAGACCGCCTGATGCGCGAGATCCTGCGTTTCCTCACTCAACCTTAACCCGAAGTCCTTTGCCCTGAATTCACCGTATCTCTACCGCCCGGCTCATCGATGCAGTCTTCCCATCCGCCACTTCTTGCACCACCTGACGCAACCGGTATTGCCCGGGCGGCGCCTGCAGGTTCAACTTCGCTGTCACACCTGCGTTCAAGACTCCCGGCAGAGAGCCATCCCGCAGCGCAAAATCCATCACTCCTTCCGCGCCGGTCAGAAATTTTCCCTGCAAATCGAACAACGCGGTGATGAAGATCAGTCTTTCCTCGTGACGGCCATTCTGTTTCTTAAAGGGGATTCCGCGCACGTCCACGTGCACTGTAACTTTAATCGCCGTCTCGCCGCTCCCGAGCGTGCCCTGCACAGCCGTCACTTCGGCAGGAATTTCCACCGTGCTGTCTTGCGCCAACACCGCGCGGTTCAGCTTCGCGTACTTCTCCGCCGGCGCCGATTTTCCCTTCGTCGGAGCGAAGAATCCCGGGCGCGCGGAAACGCTCAAATTGGCGCGGTTTGTCAATTTCACTTTCAACGTGTGATATTCCCCATCGGACTTCAGATTTTCCGGTGAAAACCCCATCACGTAGGAAACTTCCGGCACCGCGGTCATCTCTCGCACTCCGCGGCCCAGGTCATTATTGTTATGGAAGAATTTCCCTCCCGTTCCGTCCGCCAGGAATGCAAGCGGGTCGTTAGAAACCTCCCGCGTGTCGTTCGCCAGCATGTCCGCATACGCGTCCAGATCAGGCCGGCTGGCAGGCGCGGCTCCGCCCGACGCCGATTGAGCCCCCAGCACGATCCGCGGGCCGTCCGCCGGGTCTCCACCCAGAATGTTGACGCTCAGTCCCTTTGTATCCAGCGAATTGATGACCACGCCTGCATGAAGCGCCGTATCAATGACCTTGTCTTGCGCGCGCTTCACCGGCGTTGACCGGGCAAAATATCCAGCGGAAGCCATCACCATCATTCTCCGGCCGTCTTTCTTTGCCAGATAGCGCAGCACGTCCTTCAACACTCCCAGCGTATCCTCGGCGTATCCTTCCGCGATGGAAACGATCATCGCCGCCTGGTTCTGCAGCATCGATTCCTGCTGTTGGGCGCACCCGCCGTAATTTGGCTGGCAGTTGCATTTCATGGCTTGCGCAAAGGCAAGGTCATGCGCCTCGGGATCAATCTTGTTGTAAATAAGGTAGGCCTGGTAGACGCCCATGCGCGGGCAGGAGCCAAGTTCTGTCCCTCTTCTTTGGTGTGAAAGCAGCCGGCCAAGCGCGCCAATCAGTTTTTGCTTGTCGTTCGTAAAATCATAGGTGACCGTCGTCGAAGAAGTGAAGATGCCCACCTTGTCCGTGGGCTCCATGCTCTCGTTGATGTACTTCTCCGTTGCTTTCCGCGCAAAGGTCAGATCCGATGCCGGCATGTTGTTGTCATCAAAATAGAAGGCAATGTAACGTGGCTTGGGAGCGGGCGGAGGCGCCGGCGGTGGCTGGTTAGGCGAAATCGGCTGATTGTCCACCGGAGCCGGTGCTGCGGCGCGTAAGGAGCTCTCAACCGAAAAAAGCGCGATGCGTTGCCGCTTCCCCTGATCGTAAATCTCAAAATCGTTTTGCGTCAGCCCTTCCACCGGCTTGCCCCTGCCGTCACGCACCACCACGCCGACTTCCACTAGATTTGTCTGCGTGACAATCGTTCCCGGCAACAGCGGAGTAAATGGTTGGCTGCCCCAGCGGATCTCATCCTCGGGGATGCCTTGTCCTCGTAGATCAGATGGAGTCAACAAGAACAAGAACGCGAGAGCGGCAATCAAAATGGCCGATAGAGACAGCGCCAAACCCATGCGATTCTTCATGGACGGCTCCGCTGCGAAATCTGTCAATCCGTGGGCACACGCTGGTTTCTGGATGAACCCCGTAATTCTATCCATCAAGTAACAAGTTTACGAATCTTCTTGCTGCCCATTGATGTCTATGTTTGGTAGAACCTAGCGCAGGAAAGGTGTCTCCACTTTTGGGGAGCTCACTAGTTCGATTTGACTCCGGGGGCATCCAAATTGTTCCCTGACTGGAGTTGAAGATGTGCAGGCGAATCGGAAGCCTTTTGGTCGCATCACTCCTCGTCATGACTGCCGCCGCTGCAACTGACCCGTGGATTGATAAGGACTTCAAGGACTGGAATGCTCAGGACGTGCAGAGGATTCTCACGAATTCACCCTGGTCGAAACCTTTTCAATCCGGAATGACATCTGGCTCAACTCCAAACACTGTATCGGGCCCCGCAGCTCCACCTGGGTACATCAGGCCTCAGGACAAAGACCCCATGGTCTTGCCCACGGACTTGGGAGGCGGCGCCCCGCAGTCAACTGCCCTGGTCCTGAACCTTACCGTTGGCTGGTTTTCGTCCCGCACTATCCGTGAGGCCACCGCCCGCAAGAGAGAACTTCTCGGGACTTCCATTGAAGAAGCGCGCAAGGACCTCGCCAAACAATCTGACAACTATGAAATTGTGGTCCTGGGTCCGAACCTGACCGGTTTCGCCAAGGAGGGCGCCGAAAGCTTGAAAGCGCATACCTACTTGCTGCCCAAAAGGTCCAAGGAAAAAATCGTTCCCTCGAAAGTTACGTTGCAAATGGGAGCCGATGGTTTCCGACCCATCGCCATCCTCTTTGAGTTTTCGCGCAAGACTACGACCGGCGAACCCACAATCGGCGCCAGGGAAAGCGGCATTGACTTTGTGATTCAGGTCGAAAAAGTGCGCGTCAAAGTTTCCTTCGACATTTCCAAGATGGTGGACAAGAAGGGAACGGATCTCTAGGCCTCAATTCCCCCAGTCGCTGTCCGCTCCAATCGGACTTCCATCCGGGGGATCGAACGGCGTCGAGAGATGAACATCTTTCGGATCCACCTGGAATCGCCGGATCTGTCCCGCCGCGAAAAAGAAAAATGCCTTCCGGCTTTCATCCTGCCCCGCGTGCATCCCGGACATCAGCCAGGTCTTCAACTCCTCCAGCTTCAGAGCGGCGATGGCCCTCACCTGGTTCTCCACGCGGTCATTCGCGGCCAGCGCCATCAGGTAATTCAGTACCACCGCATCCACGGTCCGCTGAATTTCCGCGTTGTAGCCCGTCGCACCGGGAGCCTTCCACGTGGCCGCCAGAATCTTGTCCACCACCTCCGCGAATCCGGGGTTGCGTGAGTCCCGCGCGTGATATTCCACCAGCCGCGCCGCCCTCTCCTGGTTCAGCAGGAATCCCAGCACGTGGTTTGCTGCCGTTTCCGCCGGGGAGAGCGCGTCAAACGCCGGGTAGGTTCGCGTCCGGAAATTCTCCCGCCCTCGCGGATATTGCGGCGGCCTCGGTGGAATCATCCGCAAGAGTTGCTCCGGCAGCGCCAGCGCGCCCGGAGCGAGCGTCGCCAGCACCGCGTCGAGCGCGCGCCGTTGCTCTGCTGCGGGCACCGGCTTCAGCCCCGTCAGCGAGTCCCCGCGAAGTGCGAAAGTGTAGTCCACGCCACCCAGGACTTTCGCCGCCGCCTCCACCTGGTAACGGTGCAGCAGATAGAGCGGCACCAGCACGTCCTCCAGCGTCGCCATCGGCTCGCCTTCGCGGATATTATTTTCTCCAAACCGCTTCAGCGCCGCCGCCCGCACCTTCATCAGCCGGTTCAGCTCATCCACCGCGTTGGCTCCGGAATCCCACAAGTGTGAGTACGGGCTCGCCGCGGACGCCGGCCGCGCATCTTGATCCGTCAGGTAACGCTGCCCGCGCGTGTACGCATCTTTCATAATTTTGTTCAGCGCGGCCGCTTCATTCGTCCCCGGCGCGAAATCCGAATATCCAAACGTAATCGCCACCTTGTCCCACGCGCCGATCCCCGTCGCATACGCGTCCGAGAGGTCCGGCATTCCATCGGCGCTCAAATTGACCACCGGCGGAGGATAATCCATCACCGACGCGCGGTTCACCGTGCTCGCCGTGTAGTTGTGCATCAGCCCCAGTGTGTGCCCCACTTCGTGCGCCGCGAGCTGCCGCATCCGCGCGATCACCATCTGCAGCAGTTGCGGCGAAACCGCCTTGCCCTTTTCGTAGGGCGCCATCAGCCCTTCCGCGATCAGGTAGTCCTGCTCCGCCCGCAGCGATCCGAGCGACACTTGTCCCTTGATAATCTCCCCCGTGCGCGGGTCCACAATTGACGCGCCATACGACCATCCCCGCGTGGCCCGGTGCACCCACTGAATAATGTTGTAGCGGATGTCCATCGGGTCCACGCCCTCCGGCATCAGCTCCACGCGGAACGCATTTCTGTAGCCCGCGGCTTCAAACGCCTGGTTCCACCAACTCGCTCCCTCCACCAGCGCCGAGCGGATCGGCTCCGGCGCGCCGCGGTCCACGTAATAAATGATGGGCACGACCGCGTCGCTCATCGCCGCCGAGGGGTCCTTTTTTTCCAGCCGGTGCCGCGCGATGAATCTCTTCTCCACCGGCTCGTTGATCGGCGCCGAGAAATCCATGTACTGGATTCCGAAGAAGCTCGCCCGCGGGTCATACGCCCGCGTCCTGAACCCCGGCGGCGGCAGCTCCACAAACGACTGGTGCTCGCGCACCGTCACCGCGCTCGCGTCCGGCGTCACCTGACGCACCAGCGGCCCCGGCTCGTCGCTCGTAAAAGTGAGCGTCGCTTCCACCTCCGTGTTCTTCGGGAAATTCTTCGTTCGCGGCAAATAAAACGCCGAGCGCGTGGCGTCCAGCCGGAACACGCCCTGCTGTGTGCGCCTGAGCGTCGCCGTGATATTGTGCGCGTCGCGCAGGAAAAAATTTGTCGCGTCCACCAGCGCCGAAGTACCAGTCGATGTGCCGTCTTCCGCCGCCACGTCGAATCCCCATTGCGCCGATTGCGCGAACGACTCCTCCACCGCGCGCCGCTCCAGTGAATTGTCCGTCAGCGCGCGAAATCTGTAGTTCTGCGCCACCAGCAGCACGCGCGGCCCCGAGCGCTGGAATTTCACTACCTGCGCCCCGCCGCTCTGCCCGCGGTCGAGTCCGATGTCATTTGAGCCGATTCCCGCGGCCAGCGATTCGAGATACAGGAACTCCGAGTCCCACCGGTCAATCACCAGCCAGATCTTGCCCGCGCGCGCGTCCCAATAAAATGGGAAGTAGCCGTCGAATTTCTGCATCCCAGCGGTCTTCTGCGCGATGGTCGGCAGCGCCCCCGCAGTGTCAGCCGCTCCGCGTCCCTGCGCAAACACTCCCACACTCATCACAACCGTCACCGCCATCACCAGCCCGGCCACCGCGCTCACGCGTTTCATCACTTGTTCCCCCTGTTCAAAGCTCATCAAACCGCGCACGAACTTGTGCGCATCGTTATACCAGACCGCGCGGCCATTCTTTGCATGGAATCACTGGTGTAAATCATTGGAAGGAATGCTTGGGGGGCCGCATCCTCGGTTCTTGAGGGTGAGATCTCTTGATCTGTCTCCTGTCTGCCTATCGCTTCTTGACGCGCCTCACTCCCGTTCCTACTCCTGCCTGAGCGCCACCATCGGGTCCACCTTAGTCGCGCGCCGCGCAGGCACCCAGCATGCCACCAGCGTCACACTCCCCAGCGCCGCCGCGACGCACACAAATGTCACCGGATCGTACGGGCTTACGTGAAACAGCAGCCCCCGCAGGAATTGGCTGATTCCCAGCCCGCCAAGAAGTCCCAGCGAAATTCCAATCGCCGCGATCTGCAGTCCGCTCTTCAGCACCAGCCACGCCACGTCGCCGGCCTCCGCGCCCAGCGCCATGCGCACTCCAAATTCTCGAGTCCGCTGGCTCACCGCATAGGCGATCACTCCATAAACTCCCACGGCCGCCAGCACAAATGCGATTCCCGCGAACAATCCCACCAGCAATGCGCTGAACCTTTGCCGCGCCACGGAATCGCCCATCCAGTGCTCCAGAGTTTCCACCTCAAATATCGGAAGGTCCTTGTCAATTTGCGCCACGATCCCCCGCACCGATCCCACCAGCGCCATCGGATCGCTTTCCACGCGAACTCCCAGCATCATCGAATTGAGAGGAAGCTCCGCGTGCGGCCAGTAGCAGATTGCCCCCGGACTCGAGTCCAGCCCGGCCCTCTTCACGTCTCCGACAATTCCCACAATCTCGTCGGCGTCGTTCTGCTCCTTCATGTCGATGATCAGCTTCTTCCCGATGGGGTCCTCATTTGGAAAGTATTCCCGCGCCATGGTCTCGCTGATCACCACAACATGCCGCATCGCCGTTTCTTCCTCCGCGCTGAATGTTCGCCCGCGCAGCAAGGGGATCCCCAGGGTGCGGAAATAATCCGGCTCCACAATTTGCACTTCCGTGAAATTGCGCGCCCCCGCCGGGGCGATTGGTTTCCCCACGATGTCAAAGCTCGTACCCGACGTTGTGCCCGTCAGCGGAAATGAATTGGTGATGGTCGCCGAGCGCACTCCCGGCAGCGTCCGCACGCGTTCCAGCATCTGCTGAAAGAACTGGATGTTCTGCCCGGTCTGCGAGTATTTCGTCGCGGGCAAAGTCATCCTCATCATCAGCAGATTGGACGGGTTGAACCCCGGCTCCACGCTCAACAGTCGCGTGAAACTCCTGATCAGCAGCCCCGCCCCCGCCAGCAGGATCAGCGACAACGCAATCTCGCCCACCGCAAAAATATTCCGCAGGCTCTTCCCGCGGATGGCCACCAGGCTTCTTCCTCCCTCGCGCAACGCCTCCATCGGCGCGCTTCTTCTCGCGCCATACGCGGGAGCCGCGCCCAGGATCAGTCCGCACAAAATAGAAATGGCCGTCGTGAAAATCAGCACGCGGAAATCCATGTGCACTTCCTGTGCCCCCAGCAGGTTCTTTGGCGCCAGCGAAAGCAGCGCGGAGTTTCCCCACAACGCCACAAGATACCCAAGCGCCCCTCCCATTGCCGCGAGCACCAGGCTCTCTGTCAGCGCCTGGCGCACAATCCGGCCCCGTCCCGCTCCCAGTGCGATGCGCACCGCGATCTCCCGGTCCCGCGCCGCGGATTGCGAGAGCATCAGGTTCGCCACATTCGCGCACGCGATCAGCAGAACGAATCCCACCGCGCCCAAAAGTACGACCAGCGGAGAGCGCATCGTTCCCGCCAATTCCTTGTGTACGGGCACCAGCCGCACCCCCCAACCCGTCTCGAAATCCGGAAATAGTTTTGTGTACTCCCGCACGATGGAATCCATCTGCCCTTGCGCTTCGGCGATCGAAACACCACTCCTCAATCGCGCCACCGCCATCATGAATCGCCCGCCCGGACGGATCGTCGTCGTCGGCCACCCGATCGGCACCCAGAGCTGCGGCGGCGCTCCCGTCTGCGACCCCGTCGGCACAAACAACCGCGCGGTTGCGGGCATCACGCCCACAACAACATGCGGCACCCCGCTCAGTTGGATGGTTTTCCCCACCACGTTCGCATCGCCGCCAAATTTTCTCTTCCACAGTCCGTAACTCAGAATCACCACGTGATTCTGGTTCGCCACGCCCTCTTCCGCGGAAAAAGTTCGCCCCAACAGTGGCGAAACACCCAGCAGCGTGAAAATATTTGTCGAAACGGATTGCGCGGGAATTTGTTCCGGTTCGCCTTCACCCGTCAGGCTTCTGTTCTGGTCGTACATCCCAGCCATCTCATCAAACACTGTGTTGTTTTTCTTCCAGAACTGGAAATTCGCCGGCGAAACCACGTTGTGATACCCGGAACGCGCTGCATTCGTCTCCCACACCATCATCAACCGCTTCTCATTTCCGTATGGCAGCGGGCGGAGCAGCACTGCGTCCGCAACTCCAAACACCGCCGTGCTCGCCCCGATGCCCAGCGCGAGTGTCATCACCACGATCGCCGAGAATCCCGCGTTCTTTCGGATCAACCGCAGTCCGTACTGCACGTCCTGAAAAAAATCTTCCAGCCAGTTCCATTTCCACATGTCCCGCCCTCTTTCACGAAGCTCCAGCACATTCCCGAACCGCCTTGCCGCGGCGTACCGCGCTTCATCCGGCGCGCTGCCCGCTTCTCGCTCTTCGCGCTCGCGCATTTCACGATGCAGGCGCATCTCTTCGCCCAGCTCGCGCTCAAACCGCCCCCGCTGGAAGAGCATCTTCATCCGTCGCCAGAATTTCCCCGCGCTGTTCATTCGTCCCTCAATGGATCACGCCGTCTGGATCACGCGCCCCACCGCCGCCATCACCAGCTCAAAGTCCGACACTTCAACTTCCAGTTGTTTCCTTCCCGCCGCCGTCAGTTGGTAATAACGCGCGCGCCGGTTTTCCGCGGTCACGTCCCACGCCGCCTTCACCCATCCCTGGATCAACATTCGCTGCAGCGCGGGATAGAGCGACCCTTCCTCCACCCGCAGCACATCCGAGGAAATCCGTTCGATGGACTTCGCGATTTCAAACCCGTGCATTTCGCCGCCTCGCGCCAGCGTCCGCAGGATCAGCATCTGCAGAGTTCCGGGCGGTATCTCGTCTCTTCGCATGGGAGCCTCCCGATTCCTTACATAGATAGACTATGCTAACCGGATTTTGTCACATGCTTTCGTCGAAATTCTTCACCCGTTGGGATTGATTCGCGCGCGGAGGCGAGGGCTCCTCCAAGAGGGAAGCACTGCTTTCTTCGTATGCTAATGAATATAAATGAGTTACGGAAACACCACGACTTCAACCGGGACTTTCCAAAGATTTCTGGAATTCCTTGACTCTCCTGGCGCAATACATTACGTAACGGCGCACGGCCAGGGTCGTCGAATCAAGGCAGATGCCCCAACAACCTGTACCGACCGATCGCGACCTCGTGCAACGCCTGTGCGCGGGCGATGCCGACGCTTTCACTCTCGTCTATCGCCGCTGGCAGGGTCCGCTCTTCCGCTTCGCTCTTCACATGAGCGGCAGCCCGGCCCTCGCCGAGGACGCGACTCAAGAAGTCTTCATGACCTTCATTCGCCAGCCCGGACAATTTGACGACGCGCGCGGAACCCTCGGCGCTTATCTCTTCGGCATCGCGCGCAACCACGTGCGCCGCCGTCAGCAGCGCGAGCGCGCATTTGTCTCCCTGGATGGCGGCGCGGATAACTCCGGCGGCGCAACGACCAGTGTGCGGGATCGCCTCCCGCGCGTCTCGCAGGATGACCCCGTGCGTCTCGAAACCATCCAGCGCATTCGCCAGGCCGTCTTGAAACTTCCCGAGGACTTTCGCGAGGTTGTTGCCCTCTGTGATCTCGAAGAAATGAGTTACGAAGAAGCCGCTGCTGCGCTCGGCTGCGCCGTCGGCACTGTCGCCTCGCGGCTTCACCGCGCCCGCGCGCTTCTTGCGGTGCGTCTCCGCAAATCGGAAGTGAACTCACGGGAACCCGGATTCATCTGGAAAGAACGCAAGGTGAGAAACGCATGAACTGCAAACAGTTTGAAGAACTCGCGCACGAACTCGCCGCCGGCAAATTGGCGGCTGCTGCCCTCCTGCGCGACGCGCGGGCGCACGCGGATTCCTGCAGCCATTGCGAAACGCTCTTCGCTGAAACCCGCGCTCTCCAAACATCTCTCAACGCGCTGCGCGACCACGACCGCCTCGCCCAGGCGCCCGTGCGTTTGGAAACATTTCTGCGCGCCGCGTTTGTCCGCGCGCACACAGGAACCGCGCTGCCGCGCCCCGCGCGTCCCTGGGCCGCGGTCGCGGGAGTCGCTGCGGTCATGTTGTTCGCCGCGGTTCTCGTCGCGCATTACTTGCCGCGCTGGCTCAATCACCCGGCGCAGCAAAATCCCGTAGCCGTCTCTTGCCCCCCCCCCCCCCCCCCACAAGTTTGTGCGGCGGGGGGGGGGGCCCGCGGCCCCAAAAAAAAATTTTGGGGGGCGAAGAGCCCCCCCCCCC
>JBGOTC010000011.1:0-24296 GCA_041476305.1 Terriglobia bacterium | reverse complement strand
ATGGCTCAGCGGCAGCAGGTTGAGAAAGCGTATGGGGTGGAAGGGCCACTCGTATTTCAGGTATTTCTGGATTTCGCCTTCGATGGGCTCGAAATTCGCGAGGATGTTGCCGTGTGTCAGGACCACGCCCTTTGGCTCCGCGGTGGTGCCGGAAGTAAAAACGATTTCCGCGATGGCTGATCGGTCGAGTGCAGGCGAGGGATATCGCGCGCCAGGCGCGCCGGCGGAATGGTGCGCGACAGCGGAAGCCAGCTCCTCCAACACAATTGTTGAGATTGCCGGGTCAAGTGCAGCTTGCTCGCGCCCGGCGATGACCACCTTCGCGCCGACTTGTCTAGCCACGCGCCGGGCGAAATCTGGAGTCGAAGCCCAATCCATGGGGACCACAACGGCACCGCGAAGAACGATTCCCCAGAATGCAGCCGCCCATTCGCCGGAATTGGGGCCCCAGAGAAGCACGCGATCCCCGGGGGCTACCCCGCGCGCCTCCAGTTCCCTCGCCAGGCGCGCAGACGTCTCGGCAACCTGCCGATAGGTGCGCCGGGCCATGCGATAACCGGCGGGAGCCGCGTAGGCAATGTCGCGGGGGTGCCTGTCAAAATAAAGGAGGAGTTCGGAGAGGGAGTTGTGGCGCATCGGCGGCGTCTATTCTAGCGAGTCGGCGGCAGGAGTACAGCTTTGGAGGAGTCCGGAGCAGTGTTTCGGGAGACGCAATTGTGCGCTGAGACGTCTGGAATTCATCCCCATCTCAATCGGAATTGGCCTGGCCCACATCTAAGTCTTTTACTTGCAGGAACTTATGGACGTCGCCCTGCCGCGCGACCCGGACCAGTCTCTTTCCTGAATGTATGTCATATGGTATACTTGCGGTGCTTTGTTGCTCCAGTTTTTATCCTTGGGTAACGGGGTCTGACTCGCGCAAGCTGGCTGCAGGGTTTGCCTTGCGGCCGTTCTTGTCCTGGGTCCGGAAACGCATCCCCAGATGACGTGGGCCGCCGAAAGGCGCCGTCTCTCTTACCTGAGAACTCCTCATCAGCGAGCGGCAAAAAAGGAGGCACTCGTGCAGGTTCTCCCTGAAGGGCAGTACATCAAGCACACTGTGTACGGGCTGGGCATTGTAACGGAAGCCGATTCCGAGCGGACCACCATCCAGTTTGAGGGTCACGGCGTGAAAAAGTTTGTGACCAATCTGATGTCGGCGGAGATTCTGGGCGAGACTCCATCGAAACCGATCCGGCTGAAGCGCCGCACGAAGAGGGCGGCCGCGCGCCGGTAAGGCTATAACTCAGGTTTGAGAATTTGCCCCATTCCTTCCTGCGCGGGCGGGAAAGAATGGGGCGTTTTATTTGGAAATCTTCGGACAGCATCGCGGGGGCAAAGTTCTACCGATTGACGCGGCTCATCATTTGCGGGGGATACCGCAGTCCGGCCGCGGCTCCTTGTGGAGCGACGGCGTCAATGTGAGCAAGGTCTTGCTGTGTGAGAGTGACGCTGATGGCGGCAACGTTTTCTTCGAGGTACTTCCGGCGCTTGGTCCCCGCGATGGGGACAATATCTTCGCCTCGCGCCAGCAGCCAGGCGAGCGCCAATTGCGACGCGGTGCATTTCTTGATGGCCGCGATTTCCTCGATCTTTCTCACCAGGTCGATGTTTTTCTGGAAATTCTCACCCTGGAATCGCGGCGAGTTCCTGCGGTAGTCGTCCGCAGCCAGGTCTTCAAAGCGCTTGATCTGTCCGGTGAGAAATCCGCGTCCCAGCGGACTATAGGCGACAAATCCAATGCCCAGTTCCCGGCAGACGGGCAGGATTTCCGCCTCGTGGTCACGCGTCCAGAGTGAATACTCGTTTTGGAGCGCCGCGATGGGATGAACCGCGGCGGCGCGGCGCAGGGTGGCCACGGCAGGTTCGCTCATACCGAGGTAGCGGATCTTTCCTTCTTCCACCAGCCGCGCCATGGCGCCGATGGTCTCTTCGATGGGCGTGTCGGGGTCCACGCGGTGCTGGTAGTAAAGGTCCACGGTCTCCACGTCAAGCCGCCGCGCGCTTTCTTCAAAACACTGGCGGACATATTCCGGTTTCCCGCTCACGCCCAGGAGTTCGCCTTTTGAGTTACGGACGATGCCGAATTTTGTAGCGAGGATGACTTCGTTGCGGCGCCCGCGGATGGCTTGGCCGACCAGGGTCTCGTTCCGGCCGAGGCCGTAGACATTTGCCGTGTCGAAGAAGTTCATGCCGAGATCGAGGGCGCGATGAATGGTCGCCATGGACTCGGCGTCGTCCCGCCCGCCGTAGAACTCCGACATCCCCATGCACCCGAGCCCGAGCGCGGAAACCTCGAGACCTGTGCGCCCGAGCTTTCGCCGGGGAAGAGGAGCTGGATTCATGGATGGGCTGGAAATGGCGGTGTCACCTCGTCATACACACTTCGGGTGAAGCTTACACCAGAACATTGATGGGTTCAGGAGCCGGTGTCGGTTGCCAGCGTCATCGCTCCTGCTGCGCGGCGGCCGCGCAAGAGCGGGGCGAGCAGCTCGGCGAGTTGGTGTCGTGCGCGCCAGAGCCGCGCCTTCAAAGTGTTCTCCGAAACGCCGAGTGCGCGCGCCGCCTCTGAAGTGGAAAGACCTTCTCTTTCACGCAGCAAAAACGCCGCGCGCAGCACCGGCGAGAGTTTTCTCAGGTTCGCGTGGATTAATTCGCGAAGCTCGTGCCCGGCATAAATCTCCTCGGGATTCGGGTCATCCGCGGCGAAGAGCTCCTCGGGTGCCAAGGCATTTTCCTCCGACTGCCAGTGGTCCAGCGACACGGCCGGGCGCGCGCGCTTGCTGCGCAGGCGCATCAGCGCCGCGTTGATCACGATCCGTGTGAGCCAGGTGGAAAACTGGGAGCGTCCCTCAAAGCGGTGGAGGTTGCGATAGGCCGCGAGCAGCCCTTCCTGCAAAGCGTCTTCCGCGTCCTCGGCGTTGCCGAGCACTCGCAACGCGGCCTGGAATAGCGCCCGGCTGTTGCGCGAATAGAGCGCCTCGAATGCCGCTGCGTCGCCGCGTTTGGCGAGCCCGATCAATCGTGATTCTTCTGATTCTCCCGAACCAATCAGATTGCTAATGGTCCGCGCAATCGTTGCCATGATTCCCCCTATGGATAAGTCGGCCCAAGAGGGCCGGATCAAGCCGGGCAATCCCCACTTTATTAGACGCCGGAGGACCGTCATTTGGTTCTTCCGCGGTTCCGGGGCAACAACCGGCGCGCGGGAAACTCCCCACGCGGAGTTGTTTCCCGATTTGTAAAAAAATGTATTTTTCGCTTGACGCACCCGGAGGGGACTCGTATAAATATACATGGGTATGAATAATCTCGCAGTCGCCGTGAGCACCCAGAAGCGTTACCGGCAAGGACAGATACTGAAACTGATTACCGGTGAAGCGATTTCGAGCCAGGACGAGCTGCGGCGGCGGCTGGCGCACATCAAGCTGAGCGTTACCCAGGCGACCCTCTCGCGCGACTTGCGCGAGCTGCAGCTGGTGAAAACGGCCGCGGGCTATAAGCCCCTGGCGGCCGCGCAACCCGAAGGCGCGCCGCTTTCCGCGCTCGCCCGCGCGCTGAGCGAATTCCTCTCCGACATCCGGCCCGCCGGAAACCTTCTCGTATTGAAGACTCCGCCGAGCGGCGCGCAGCCGCTGGCCGCCGCTGTGGATGCGGAACACTTCCCGGAAGTTGCCGGCACGATTGCCGGCGACGATACCGTCCTGATTATTTCCTCCACGCCGCGGAGCCGCGCTGCCGTCCAGAAGCGCATTGAGGAGCTTCTCCGATGAAGGACCCGCGAAGGGTCGCCGTCATCGGAGCCACCGGCTATGCAGGATTTGAGCTGGCAAAGCTTCTGCTGCGGCACCCGCAAATTGAAAAACCGGTCTTCTACTTGCGTGAAGCTTCGGCGCACGTGCGCTGCTTGACGGAACTCTTCCCGCAATTGCGCGGCTGGGGCGAAGCGCCCTGCCGCACTTTTTCCGTGGACGCGGTGGCCGCGAGCGGAGTAGCGACCGCGTTCCTGGCCACGCCTCACGAAGCCTCCATGGAGATCGCTCCCGAGCTTCTCGCCGCGGGCGTGAAGGTCGTGGACTTGAGCGGCGCATTCCGTTTCCGCGATCCCGAAACTTTCGCTCACTGGTACAAATTGCCGGCGCCGCCCAAGGCGCTTCTCGCTGAAGCCGTGTATGGCTTGCCGGAACTTTACGCCGACCAGTTGCCGGCCGCGCGTCTGGTGGCGAACCCGGGATGCTATCCGACCTCCGTCATCCTCGGTCTGAAACCCCTCGTGGATGCGAATTGGATTGCCGCCGAACGGGGAATCGTCGCGGATTGCAAATCCGGCGCCACGGGCGCGGGCAAGGATCCCAAGCGCGAAATGCAATTCGTGGAAGTGGATGAAAATTTCCGCGCCTACGGGCTATTCTCGCACCGCCACACGCCCGAAGTGACGGAACACACCGGCCTCGCGCTGGAAGATGTGATTTTCTCCACGCACCTTCTTCCCGTGGCGCGGGGAATCCTCTCCACTCTTTACGTGTGGCTCAATGAGCCGCGCAACCCTTCTGACATTGAATCGCTCTACCGGAAGTTTTATGCGGGCCGGCCCATGGTACGGATCTGGCCCGCGGGAAAACTGCCGGAGCTCCAGCACGTTGTAAATACAAACTTCTGTGACATCGGATTCGCACTGGATGCGACAGGCCGAAGGCTGGCCGTCGTTTCCTGCCTAGACAATCTGGGCAAGGGAGCGGCGGGGCAAGCCGTGCAAAACCTGAACGCGATGTGGAATTTCGATGCGCAGGCAGGAGTGATATGAGACTGGTCATCAAGTTGGCAGGCGCGCTTCTGGACGACGCGGCAACCGTGTCGTCCATCGCGCGGCAGATCGTAACCCTGGCGCAGGAAGGCCATGAGCTTCTCATCGTGCACGGCGGCGGGAAAATTTTCACCGCGACGCTCGAGCGCATGGGAATCCAAAGCCGCTTTGTCGCCGGGCTGCGCGTGACGGATCGCGAGACCCGCGATGTCGCGGTGATGGTCCTCGGCGGCCTCTTGAACAAGCGCGTCGCGGGAGCCATATCGCAGGCGGGCCAGCCCTCCATCGGGCTCTGCGCCTCGGATGCCGGCACGTTTCTCGCCGAGCCGATGGTCTTCAATGAGACGCGCAGCGCGCTCGGCTACGTGGGCTACCTGACGGGCGTAAACGTGGAATTCCTCGAGACGTTGTGGCGCGCGGGCATCGTCCCTGTTGCTTCTTGCCTGGGCCTCGGCGCCGACGGCGAACTCTACAACATTAATGCCGACCACATGGCCGCGGCTTGCGCGGAGTTTATCCATGCGGACCGGCTGATCTATCTCACCGACGTCGCCGGAGTCCTCGATGGCCGCAAGGTCCTGAAAGCTGTCTCCGCCGACGAAGTGGAAGATCTGATCCGCGGGCGGAAAGTCTCCGGCGGAATGGTGTTGAAACTCGAAGCGTGCAAGCGCGCGCTGGCCGCGGGCGTGGACCAGGTGCGCATCGTGGGCGGCAGCAAGTCCGACGGCCTGCTTTCCGCCGCGAATGGCGGCAAGGGTCCGGGCACGCGCGTCCTGCCCGCGTATCCCGCGGCCACGACCCCGGTGAACTGAGACTCCCTCACATCCAGGATGAAAATGGCGAACACGCGGAAAACTCGTCCTCGTAAAACGAAGCTATCCAATGGCGCGGCATCCATGCGCGAAGCGGCGCGGTACCTTGCCAACACCTATAAGCGCCCCAAACTTGTCTTCACATACGGCAAGGGCTGCTTGCTTTACGATCACAAGGGCCGCGGATATCTGGATTTTCTCGGCGGCATCGCGGTGAATGCGCTGGGCCACGCGCACCCGCGCATGGTGCGGGCCATCCGCCGAGAGGCGGGCCGCGCCACCCACGTTTCCAACTTATTCCACAACCCCTATCAGGGACCGCTGGCGCACAAACTCGCGAAATGGTCGGGACTCGACCGCGTTTTCTTCACCAACAGCGGTGCCGAAGCCATTGAATCGGCGTTGAAGCTCGCGCGCGCCTACGCCCGCGCGAAGCATGGCGAAGGCAAGTCTCGCATCCTGGCGCTGGAAAATTCCTTTCATGGGAGAACTTTCGGCGCGCTCTCCATCACCTGGCCCGTGAAATACCGCCAGCCGTTTGAGCCGCTGGTGCCGGGCGTGGAATTTATCCGCTTCAATGACGCCGCTGACCTTGCGGCGAAATTCGATTCCTCCGTGTGCGCCATCGTGATCGAACCGGTCCAGGGTGAAGGCGGCATCCACGCGGTGAGCGAAACTTTCTGGCGCCGCGCCCGCGACCTGGCCTCGCAACACGATGCCGCGCTGATCGCCGATGAAATCCAATGCGGGTTGGGACGCACGGGTCGCGAATTCGCCTATCAGAAATTCGCCGGCGCGCCGGATATTGCAGTAATTGCCAAGCCGCTCGCAGGGGGGTTGCCGCTGGGAGCCATGCTGGCGCGCGAAAGTTTCGCCTCCGTTCTTTCGCCCGGCATGCATGGAACAACTTTCGGCGGAGGGCCGCTGGTCTGCGCCGCCGCGCTGGAGTTCCTGAACATCGTGGAGGACGAGAATTTGCTGGCGAACATCCGCGCCCGTGGCGCGGAAATGCGCGCAGGACTCTCGGCGCTGAAGGCAAAGTTCGATTTCATCAAGGAAACTCGCGGCGAAGGCCTGATGGTTGGCGTCGAGCTCGCCGTGGACGGCAACCCCTATGTCGCGGAGGCCTTGCGCCGCGGCGTGCTCATCAATTGCACGCACGACACGACGCTTCGCCTGCTGCCGCCCTTTATCGTGAAATCTGCGCAGATAAGGGACTTTTTGAAACGCATGGAAATGGTTTTTGCCCGGACCCCGAAACCCGATCCCAAGGCCGCCGAAGGCGCGCGGGCGCATGCGCCTGCTGATCATGCGCGCTCGCTCGCGGCTGCGAGGTGAAAATGAACGCTGTCGTCCCAGCTTCCACCGTTATCGCGCATGGAGTTGCCCGCGACCTTGTGACCGGCATGGAGTTTTCCACCGCCGCCGTCAGGGAATTGTTGGGCCTGGCCGCGGACGTGAAGGCTCGCCCGGAAAACTATCGCTCCGCCCTTACGGGCCGCTACATCGCCATGATTTTTGAAAAGCCATCGCTCCGCACGCGCACGACATTTGATGTGGGCATGCAGAGCATGGGCGGCGGCGCGGTCTTCCTGGACCACACCACCACGCGCCTCGGCGAACGCGAAACCATTATGGACGTCGCGAAAAACCTCGAGCGCTGGGTGCACGGCATCGTGGCGCGCACATTCGCACAAAGCTCTCTCGAGGAACTTGCGATGCACGCGTCCATCCCGGTCATCAATGCGCTTTCCGACCTTTACCACCCGTGCCAGGCGTTCGCGGATTTCCTGACTCTCGAGGAGCGCTTCGGCGCCATCCGCGGTGTCACCCTCGCCTACGCCGGTGACGGCAACAACGTTTGCCATTCGCTGCTCCTCGCCGGAGCGCGAGTCGGCGCGCACGTGCGCGTGGCCACACCCGCGGGATATGAACCCGCAGCGGACGTGGTCGCGGAAGCGCGTCGCGCGGCGAAGGAAACTCACGCGAAGATCGAACTTTTTCATTCCGCAGCGGAGGCCGTCGTCGGAGCGCAGGGTGTTTACACCGATGTATGGGCGAGCATGGGTCAGGAAGAAGAGACCGAATTGCGCGCAAAGGTCTTTGCTCCATTTCACGTAAACAGCGCGCTGATGAAACTGGCCGCGAGGGACGCCGTTTTCATGCATTGCCTGCCCGCGCACCGCGGCGGGGAAGTGAGCGCCGACGTGATGGATTCGCCGCGTTCGATCGTGTACGACCAGGCGGAAAACCGCCTGCATGTGCAAAAAGCCATCCTGCTCATGTTGCTGAGCTAAGGGGATTCCACATTGCCGAAGAAAGTCGTCCTTGCCTATTCAGGCGGGTTGGACACCTCCATCATTATTCCGTGGCTGAAGGAAACTTATGGCGGCTGCGAAGTTATCGCCATGGTCGGCGACGTCGGGCAGAAGGAAGACCTGGAAGCCGCGCGGAGGAAGGCGCTGGCCACCGGCGCTTCGTCGGCCACCATCGAAGACCTGCGCGAAGATTTCATCACCAACTACATCTGGCCCACCCTCCGCGCCGGCGCCGTATACGAGCACAAGTACCTGCTCGGCACTTCGTTCGCGCGGCCCGTTATCGCTAAGCGGCAGGTGGAAGTCGCGCTCGCGCATGGCGCCGATGCCGTCGCGCACGGCTGCACCGGCAAGGGGAATGACCAGGTGCGCTTTGAGCTGACGTATAAGGCGCTCGGGCCGAAGCTGCAGATTATTGCTCCCTGGCGCGAATGGAAAATTTTTTCGCGCGAAGACGCTATCACCTATGCCCGAGAGCACAACATCCCCATCGAACAATCCAAGGCAAATATTTACAGCCGCGACCGCAACATCTGGCACCTTTCGCACGAGGGCGGCTGCCTGGAAGATCCCGCGAACGCTCCCGAAGAGGCCATGTGGCAGTGGGTGGTCTCACCGGATAAGGCGCCGGACGCGCCTACGCGTGTGGAGGTTGGCTTCGAGGCCGGCAATCCCGTCTCCGTGGATGGCAAGCGCCTCGGGCCGGTGGCCCTGATCGATACGCTGAATGACGTTGCCGCGAAGAATGGCGTGGGGCGCATTGACCTGGTCGAGAATCGCCTGGTGGGAATGAAATCGCGCGGCGCGTATGAAACGCCCGGCGGAACGATTCTTGTGGCGGCGCATCGCGAACTCGAGGCGCTGTGTCTCGACCGCGAGACTTCGCATTACCAGCAGCTCCTCTCACAGAAGTATGCGGAGTTGGTCTATTACGGATTGTGGTTCACTCCGTTGCGCGACGCGCTCGACGCGTTCTTCACGAGCACGCAGCAGCGCGTGACCGGCTCGGTGGGCCTCGAACTCTACAAGGGCAACGTCACTGTGACGCACCGCAAGTCGCCCCACTCGCTTTACCACAAGGACCTCGCCAGCTTTGCGATGACACGTTACAACCCCAAGGATGCCGAGGGCTTCATCAATTTGTTCGCGCTCCCCGTCACCGTGCCGCGAGGAGATTCAACGAAGTGAACGCTCCCAAACCCAGCCAGGGCCCCGGACGCATGTGGAGCGGGCGGTTCGACCGCGGTCCGGACGAACTCTTCGACCAATTCCAACGCTCGTTCGCGTTTGACCGGCGCCTGCTGCCCTACGAAATTGCCGTGGACCGCGCCTGGGCGCAGGCCATCGAGCGCGCCGGCATCCTCACTCCGGATGAAACAAAAAGATTGAATGCCACTCTGGACGAAATTGCCGAGCGAGCGGAGCGCGAGCCCGCGTGGCTCGACGCTTCCAATGCGGAAGATGTCCACCATTTTGTGGAGATGGCGCTCATCGAACTCTTGGGGCCGCTCGGCGCGAAGCTCCACACCGGCCGCAGCCGCAATGAACTCATCTCCACGGATCTCCGCTTGTTTCTCAAGGACGCCGCAGCGACGATGCGCCACGCGATCGGACGTTTGCTGACCGCGCTGGTCGGTCAAGCTGAAAAACACGCCGACGCTCCCATGCCGGGGATGACGCACATGCAGCACGGCCAGCCGATTCTGCTATCCCATTTCCTGCTGGCGCATGCGGAGTGCTTCCATCGCGACGCTCAGCGGTTCGCGGCCGCATCGCACGCGGCGGATGCGTGTCCCATGGGTTCCGGGGCCCTGGCGGGCTGCGCGTTTTCTATTGACCGCACCGCCCTTGCGCACGACCTGGGTTTTTCGCGGCCCACCGCAAACAGTTTGGATGCTGTGAGCGACCGCGACTTCGCTCTTGAATATCTATTTGCGGTCTCGGTGCTCGGCACACATCTCTCCCGGCTGGCCGAGGACATGGTCCTTTTCGCCTCGCAGGAATTCGGGTTCATCGCCCTACCCGATGAATACGCCACCGGCAGCAGTCTGATGCCGCAGAAGAAAAATCCCGACGCCTGGGAATTGACGCGCGGAAAAACGGGCCGCCTGGTTGGCGCTCTCGTTTCTCTCCTGGTCACCATGAAGGGCCTTCCCACGAGTTACCAGCGCGACCTGCAGGAAGATAAGGAGCCGATGTTCGCAGCGCACGATCAGGCGCTTGCTCTCGTGGAAGTCGCGGCGGGAAACATTGCCGCGACCAAATTTAATGCCGCGCGCCTTCTCGAATTGGCTTCGGATCCCTTTCTCCTGGCCACGGACGCCGCTGACTATCTCGTCCGCCGCGGCGTTCCCTTTCGGACAGCGCATGAAATCGTCGGCAAGGTTCTTCGCGATGCCGAAAAGCGCGGCGAGAATTGGACTGCCACGCCCCTCGCGCGCCTGCGCGAATTTTCACCGGCCTTCGCAGAGGATTTTCGCGCCGCGCTGAGTGTGCAGGCGTCGCTCGCCGCGCATTCCGTTCCGGGCGGCACTGCGCCGATTGCCGTGCGGGCCGCGCTCGGTGAATGGCGCGCAAGGATTGCATCCCTCGAAAGCTCCCGATGAAAAAGAAGCCCGCCGCTCATGAACCCGAAAAAATGACCCCTTCGGAACAGGCGCAAGCCGGCGCGCCCAGCCCCACTCCCATGAATGTCCCGGACGCGATTCCCTCGCGCGTGCTGCCCAAAGGGTTCCGCTATGCGGCCGCGGCCTGCGGGTTGCGCCGCAAGAACCGCCTCGACCTCGGCGTCATCATCGCCGATCAACCATGCACCGCCGCGGGAGTGTTCACTTCAAATCTGGTGAAGGCCGCGCCGGTCATTCTGTGTGAGAAACACATTTCGGCGGCGGCCGCGCGCATCCGCGCCATCGTGGTGAATTCCGGCAATGCAAACTGCGCCAACGGCCCTGCCGGGATGCGGGCCTCCCGCGCCACGGCGAAAACGTCCGCGCGCGCCCTTCGTTGCAAGTCGGAAGAAATCCTGGTTTGCTCCACGGGAGTGATTGGCCTGCCCATGCCCGTCGAAAAAATCCTCGCTGCGCTTCCGGAACTTTCGCGCTCCGCCGTCGCCGCGCCCGGGAATTACGAAAGCTTCATTCAGTCCATCATGACCACGGATACGCGCCCGAAATGGGCCGCCGCGAGCTGCCGCATCGGCGGGAAAACCGTGCGCCTGCTCGGCTGCGCCAAGGGCGCGGGGATGATCCATCCGAATCTCGCGACCATGCTGGCCTTTGTGGTCACCGACGCCGCAGCGCCGGTCCCCGTTCTGCGCCGCGCGCTCAGAGCCGTTTCAGCGCGCACCTTCAACGCGATCACTGTGGATGGGGACACTTCGACCAACGACACGGCGCTGTTGCTGGCGAGCGGAGCTTCGCGTTCGTGGGGCGCGCCGTCGGTGGGCGCTCACGGCCGGAGCTACAACGCATTTGTCGCCGCGCTCGAAAAAGTTTGCCGGAAACTGGCGCTCGCGATTGTCTCCGACGGAGAAGGCGCTTCGCGCATCGTGGAGATTGAAGTCCGCGGCGCGCCGAACGAGGCCGGCGCATGGCAGGTGGCGCGCACCATTGCGACCTCGCCCCTGGTGAAAACAGCGCTCTCCGGCGGCGATCCAAACTGGGGGCGCATCCTGGCCGCCGCGGGTCGCGCCGGAGTGGATTTCCAGCCGGATCACGCCGCCATTCGCATGGCGGGGATCCGCGTTTACGAACGAGGCCGCGCGCTCCCGTTTGATGAGGGCGCGGCGCACGAAAAACTCCTCGGGCCTTCAATTCCAATTGTGATGGATTTGCGCGCTGGACGCGGCCGCGCCCGCGTTTGGACCTGCGATTTCACCGCCGAATACGTTCACATCAACGCCAGCTACCGCACCTGATTCCGGGTCCCGGCGTTACTCCCACTTCCACCCGGCAAATTGATCGCGCAGCCTGCTCTTCAGGAATTTACCGACCGAAGTCCGCGGAATTGCCGATTCAAATACGAATGCATCCGGCAGTTGCCACTTCGCAAATCGCGCGGCAAGAAACGCGCGCAATTCCTCTGCTGTGGCCGCGGCCCCATCCTTCAGCACCACCACCGCGAGCGGACGCTCCGCCCATTTGGGATGGGGGACGCCCACCACCGCCGCTTCCTTCACCGCCGGGTGCCCCATCAGCGCGTTTTCCAAGTCCACGGAGCTGATCCACTCTCCGCCCGACTTGATCAGGTCCTTGCTGCGGTCCACCAATTTGATGTAGCCGTCATCGTCCCAGGTCGCAACATCGCCGGTGCGGAACCACCCGTCCGGCGTCCAGCGGCTCTGCTCCTCCGGGGCGTTGTAATAACCGGAAGCCACCCACGGCCCGCGGACTTCCAGGTCCCCCGCGGTCGTGGCGTCGCGCAGAACTTCGTGCTCCCCGCGGGTGACTCGCAATTCCACGAAGGGCGACGCCCAGCCTTGCCGCGCGCGGACCTTGTACTGCTCATCCATCGGCCACTCCCGCATGTGCGCGCGAATGCCGCCGGTCGTTGCGAGCGGTGAAGTTTCCGTCATGCCCCACAAATGGACGAGATGAATGCCGTGACGATCCAGCGCGCGGATCAGAGACTCCGGCGGCGCCGACCCACCGCACGGCGCTCGCACGATGTTCGGCAGTTTCCATTTGCCCGGATTCCGTTCCAGCTCGTCCAGCACGCCAAGCCAGATGGTGGGCACGCCGCACGCGATGGTCACGCCCTCCGAGACAATCATCTGGAGAATGCTCTCCGCATCCATGTGCGCGCCCAGAAGCACAATTTTCGTCCCCACCATCGCGGCGGTGAACGGCAGTCCCCACGCATTCGCATGGAACATCGGCGCGACGGCCAGCACCACATCATGGTGGCCAAGCCCGAAGGAATCTTTCACCGCCTCCGCGAAGGAATGCAGCACGATGGAGCGGTGCGAATAAACAACTCCCTTGGGACGCCCCGTTGTGCCGGACGTGAAGCACATTGCCGCCGCGTCATTTTCATCGATGGCCGGGTAGGCGAACTGTCCAGTCGCTCCGCCGAGAAATGCTTCGTAATCCTCGAAACCCGCGGGCGCGGGGTTCCCGGAATAGGGGACGACAAATACGCGCTCGAGCTTCACATCGCGGCGGAAACTTTCCAGGCAGGGCAGCAGCACGTCGTCAACAATCAGGTAGCGGTCCGCCGCATGATTGACGATGAACGCCAGCTCCGAGGCATGCAGCCGCAGGTTCAGCGTGTGCAGCACACCGCCCGCGCACGGCACGCCCAGGTAGGTCTCCAGGTGCGCGGAGTGGTTCCACATCAATGTCGCGACGCGGTCGCCCTTCTTCAATCCCGCGCGCGTCAGCGCCTCCGCCAGCGCTCGAGCGCGGCGGTAAAGATCGCCAAAAGTGTAGCGGCCAACCGACCGGTCCGGCCGCCGCCAGACAACCTCCACGCGGCTGTATTCGTTTTTGACACGCGCTCCAGGATCGTGGGCAGCGTCAGCGGAAAATCCATCATCAAGCCGCGCATCAAATCCCTCTCGGCCCGGTGGCGAAGCTCATCTGCGGTTGGGCTGAACGGAGCGCATCCTAACATTGAATCCATGGATGTGCAGCAGCGTAGGGTTCTTGCGGAATCGTGAGCCGGGGCACGCGAGGAACTAAGCGGTGGTGGAGCGGACCGAGCGCGCAGCTTCAACCTGCTCCACGCGCCCGTTGGTAAATTCAAACCGCTCGAGTGTTGCGGAATCCACTCCGCGGCGCACCATGTCCGGCACGTCCAGCAGCGCCTCCGCTTGCGCAAGTTCCGTAGGCGTGGCAAACAATGCCGGGTTGCGCGGCTGGAAGACCGGGCAGCAATCGTGGAATGGTTCCGAGGAAATCTCGTAAGTCCCGATTTTCCGCGCCAGGTTCATGATTTCCTGCTTGTCGTCTCCCGCCAGCGGGCGGTAAAGGGCCATCTCCGTCGCCGCGCCCACGGCCGCCATGTTGTGCAGCGTCTGCGAAGCCACTTGCCCCAGGCTATCGCCGGAGATCATTCCCAGGGAGTGCGTGCGCCGCGCGAACTGCTACGCGATGCGCAGCATCAACCGGCGATACAGCAAAATCCGGAAATTCTCCGGCGCCTTATCCACGATCTCACGTTGCAGTGGCTCGAACGGCACCAGGAAAAGCTTGGCCGTGAATTGATAGGGCACCAGCTTCCGCACCAGGTCCCGCGCAATATGAATCGAAGATTCCCCCGGCTTCGCTCCCGCGCCCCAAAAATGCACGAAGGAAACATGAGCCCCGCGGCGCATCATCTTATAAGCAGCTACCGCCGAATCGAACCCGCCGCTCAACAGGCACGTCAGCCGCCCCGCGGTGTTGGCCGGCATCCCGCCCGCTCCCGGCAACTTCCGCGCGTACACCAGCACGGAGTTCTTCATCACTTCCACACGGCAGGTCAGCTCCGGTGAGTTCAAATCCACGCGCACTTCCCGCCCCGCCGCGCGCAGCGATTCGAGAATGTGCCGCCCCACAACCACTTCAATCTCTGAGCTGCGCAGCGGAAAAGTCTTGTCGGCCCGCTTGGCGCGTACGGCAAAGCTGCGGAATTCCGCGGGGGTCACTTCTTCCATCGCTGCGCCGCAGAGAGCCGAAAGTTCGCGGTCCGCATCCTCGCGCGGCACTTCCTTCGCCACGGCAAAATTCGCCACTCCCAGCACGCGCTCGATTCGCGCCAATGCCGGTTCCACCGGCGTCCCTTCGGCCAACTCCAAAATAATCCGGTCACCCGGACACCGCATCTTCTCCAGACCCACATCCGCCAGCGACTTGCGCAACGCCGTAATCAGCCGTCCGAGGAAGAAGCGGCGGTTCCCGCCCTTCAGCCACAGCTCATGGTAATGGACGACGATGTGATGCCTTGCCATGGACACGGATCCTCTTGCGGAAGCCTCTGGATTCCTCAGTATAGCAGTGGTGGCGCGGCCGCGTGAGCCCGCCCCTCAGCCCCCATAACCTCCCCCCCCGCACCCCCAATCCAAACAATCTCCTGCCGTTAACATGTTTGAAATATAGGGTGAGGATAGTGTGGACGCCGCCCGGGTTCTACCGTATACGTGTAGTTCCGGGCCTGGTCCTGTGACGCCAAAAGGCGAAGCGACCGATTGGCCCTGAGGCGCATCAGACTTAGCAGTGTATCTCCCGGTGAAAAGGCGGGAGGCGACAATGTGGGGCAAACGCGACTGGCAACAGTTTTTTGAAATCTCACGGCGCCCGTGGAACCGGCGCCGGCCACCCCGGCCTGTCTATGCGGCCGAGAGCAACCGGATTACGCCCGCCGTGGGTTTTAGCCTCTCCGAGCTCGACGACGCGGGGATCAACATTGACCAGGCCGAACAATTCGGTCTGCCTGTGGATGCAGGGCGCATCGGCGCCTACGGCCCCAACGTTTCCGCGTTGCGCGAGTTCGTCCGCGCCACGCGCCACCCCTCCTAGTCACTAACGCGTCTCCCCGGTACCTTTGAACCACTTGACGCGCTTCGGCGTTGGAGTAAACTGCTTTTTCTTTGGCTGGAGAATTGGCGATGCAAACATTGGAAGCCAAACCGGTCGAGCACGGCGCGCAGCCGAATCCGGAAAGCGCTCGCGACTTCGAGTATCCGCAGCGCGAAGCCGCTTTCTTTTACGGCCTGTTCATGCGCGGGCATGACCCGCAGAAGCTCCGCCAGGATATCGCCGTGCCCCCGGAAGTCCTCGCCAAGTGGCATCGCGAAGCAGAGCGCGAACCTCAGCTAATGAATGTGCTCACACGCGTGGTGGAATACCGCCGTCACGTCCTGGCAATTTTTGAATCGCTGATTGGCACCGAAGCCGGCTCGCAGCGAATCCAGTAAGACATCCCCTTCCACGCAGAAAACTTTTCCGGGATCTAATTCCCGCTGCTGGCCAGCGCGCCGCAGGCGATCCTGTCGCCGGCATTTCCCGTGGGATCCGTCTTCATGTCGTCGGGCTTGGCGTGAATCATCAATGCCGTGCCGCCGTTTGTGAAAAGGGAATGCGGCCCGGGGGTCAGCGTCACGTGGCCGGCAAACAGGCTGGTCTTGACCGTTCCGTTCGCGCCCACCGTAAAGTTCGGCAAGTCGCCGGCGTGCGAGCCCTGCGGATTCTGCGTGCCGTGCTGCTTGTTCTCCGGATTGAAGTGCGGCCCGGCGGTCTTGAAATCCGGCGCATCGCACTTGGGGACTTGATGGACGTGGAAGGCGTGCTCCCCCGGAGGAAGATTCATCAGGTCCAGCTTCACCTGCACCCCGCCCTTGACGGCGGAAAGCGTCGCGGTGCCCACGCTTTTTCCCTGCGCGTCATTCAGCTTGACGACCACCGGCTTGGCTTTCGGCGGCGCCGCGCCATTGCCGCCTTGTGCGGCGGCCACTCCGCAGGCAAACAAACAGAGGCACAACAGACAAAGAATCTTTCTCATGGCTTCGGCCCTCCCTGAGCCGCCGGCCCTCGCGGGGCGTCGAGCATTGATTGAATATCCTTTGCGCCGCAGTGTCAATCGGCACAATTCAGCAATCAATCGCGTCGCGTTGACACCCCCCAGCCGCTCCGATAAACTGGCCGAGCCCTGAAGATTTGGGGCTCCAAACGCAAGCTGGCGCCGGCGAATTCCTCCGCGCGCGGCTTTCTACTCCCCGGTAGCTCAACGGTAGAGCATTCGGCTGTTAACCGAAGGGTTGCTAGTTCGAATCTAGCCCGGGGAGCCATTCTTCAATCGTTCCGCCGGATTGAGAGCCGAGCCGCTCATGGAGCTCGACGCATGGTTCGTTCCCTTCCGGCGCTTCTTGTCAAAGCACTTCGATGCGCTGCTACAACACTTGCAAATGATGGAGAAGGTATCCTCTGCGAAAGGAAAAAAAGACATGAGCAGCCGTGAGCGCGCGACCGGGAATCCCGCTTCCCGTCTCATCGACCAGCGAATCCGCGACCTGGGAGGTTGGCGCGGGGAGACCCTGGCCCGCATGCGCGCGCTGATCCTGGAAGCCGACCCCGCGATGACCGAGGAGTGGAAGTGGATGGGCACTCCAGTCTGGTCGCACCACGGGAACGTTTGCACCGGGGAGGCGTACTCGAAGGTCGTGAAGCTCACGTTCGCCCGGGGAGCCAGGATCCCCGACCCATCGCGCCTCTTCAATTCCAGCCTGGATGGCAACACGCGAAGGGCGATCGACATCCACGAAGGGGAGAAGGTCAACGCGGGCGCGTTCAAGGCGCTCGTGAAGGCCGCGGTGGCCCAGAATGCCCCGCCGGTAAAGAAACGGTAGCCCCTGCGGTGCAATTCCGCGCTGCGCCGCGCGGCTCTCACTCAAATTTAGCTTAGCCCACCTCACCCCACCGCGGGACGCAAATTCGCAGGCTCGGCCTGCAGCGTGACGCTCGCCGCTTCAAGCCCGGGTGAGGCCGCTTCCACGCCGATCTCTCCGCTTTGTTTCAGCGACTGCACCATTGCCACGCACAGTCCGTTAAACGCGCTGCGCTTGTCGCCCTTGTCAGGCTCGTGGCAACTCGGGTCCCCGTTGCCCACGCCGATGAGCCGCCCGGGGCCTGAAACTTTGAAATTCACTTCGTTTGACGCGACGGGCATCAGCCGCCCCTTCGCATCCTGAATCTCCACCACGACCACGGACACGTCCTCGCCATCCGCGGCGATCTTCGCCCGGTCCGGGCGCAGCGCAATTTTTGCCGGCGCGCCGGTCGTCTCGCACTTTTCGATGAGCGCCACGCGCCCATCTTTCGTTCCTCGCGCTTCAATCACCCCCGGCGCGTACTTCACTTTCCATTCCACGTGCGAGTTGCGCTCCACTTTCTTCGATCCAAGACTCGCGCCATTCAGAAAAAGTTCCACGCTGTCCAGATTGCTGTGGCACCACACATCAATTTCCTGGCCCTCTTTGCCGCTCCAATTCCAGTGCGGAAAAAGATGCAGCACGGCCGCCGCCTGCCACCACGCCCGGTAATAATAGAAAGTGTCTTTGGGAAATCCGCAGGTGTCCATCGCTCCAAAATGCGAGCTGATGCACGGCCAGCTATACGGGCTGGGCTCTCCGCGATAATCGAAGCCCGTCCAGAGAAACCCGCCCGCCAAAAATGGCCGCGCATCATAGAACTTCCACCACTGCTCGGCGGTCTTGGCATAACTCGGCGCGTTCACGTCATACGCGCTGACGTACCCCTTCTCCTTGTCGGTCTCGTAGATCCCGCGCGTCAGGAAATGGCTCGCCGTTTCCGAGCCGATCGTCGGCTGCTTCGGAAATTTCTGGTGGAAGTCGTCAATATTCTGCTCGTAGTAGTTGAAGCCCTGCACGTCCACCACGTCGGAGACGCCACGCCCCCAGCCGCCATTCATCGCCATGGTCACGAGACGGCTTGGATCCAGTTTCTTGGCCAGCCGCTTCATCGTCGTGACAATTTGTTTTCCGCGCGGCGTGCTCTGCTCGCGCTCTTCATTCCCCAGCGACCACAGGATGATGCTCGGATGGTTGCGGAAGCGCCGGATCATGCGTCCCAATTGGCCGAGCCCCTCGGGCGAGGACGACATCATGCGCGTCTCGCACATCACCAGCATTCCCAGCCGGTCGCACGCGTCAATCAGCTCCGGCGTCGGTGGGTTGTGCGACGTCCGGTAGGCGTTCGCGCCCATCTCCTTCAACCGCTCGATGCGGTAGGACTGCAAGCGATCCGGCAGCGCCGCGCCCACTCCTGCATGGTCCTGGTGATTGCACGTCCCTTTGATTTTCAGCGGTTTATCGTTCTTGAACAAACCCGCTGCCGGGCTGTCATTCAGGAAGAATCCATTGTCGGCATCGAAGTGAACGGTGCGAATCCCAAACGTGGTCTCCACGGAATCCACAAGAGTTGAGTGGGAAGATATGTATGACTTCACGGAATACAGAATTGGGGCGCTATCCGACCACCACGGAGCGAATTTGCTGATTGGTATCCTCTGCTCGAAGACTTTCGTCCCCCAAGCGGGGATGGTCGTGGATTCGGTTTGCACGTTGAACGTAGACGGACTAATAGGGTCAGTAATTCGGAGACTTGGGATCGTTCCCACAAAACATGCTTGGTCTTGATCGCTGTCGTTGGCAACTTCAGATTGCACAAGGAGGATTGCGGACGTCCCTCGGATTTCCGTACGCACATAGATGCCGTCCGGCGCAAAATGCAGCGGACTCGTCTTCGTCAGCCATACATGCCGGTAGATCCCCGCGCCCTCGTAAAACCATCCCTCGCCGAGCGTCGCGTCCACGCGCACGGTCAACACATTCTTGTCGCCATAGTTCACGAAGTCCGTCACATCAAACCGGAAGGGCGCGTAGCCGCTGAAGTCTTCGCCGATGTAATGCCCGTTGAACATCACCATTGCGTGGCGGAACACGCCGTCAAATTCCACGGAGATCCGTTTGCCCGCATCCGCGGCGGGAATATCAAACACGCGGCGGTACCAGCCGATGCTCGTCTCCGGAAAATCGCGCCCCAGCGGCTTGCCGCCGTGATCCGGCAAATAATCGCGCCCGATGGGCTTTCCCGCTGCATCCACCGGCAACGGCACGTGATGGAACGGAAGCTCCACCGCCCAGTCGTGCGGCAAATCAACGCTCCCCCACTCGCTGTCATTGAAGTTCACCCGCGTCACCATGGGAAACGCGCCCGATTTCGCAAACGTGGATTCACGGCTCTGCGCTCCAAATCCAAAATCCTTCGCCGGATCATTCGCGTGGCCCAGGTGAAACTTCCATCCGAAATCCATCAGCAGTTTTTCACGCGGTGAGGCCATGCCCCTTGCGTCTTGCACGGCAATCGGCGCGGCCACAGAAATGTCAGTCGCAGCGCTGGTTTCCCCCGCGCGCGCAATCGGCAACCCCGCCACGGCTCCCGCCGATGCGGCCAAACTCGTCTTCAGGAATTTGCGGCGTGTCCAGCGTGACATGGTGCCCTCCCGTCGCGCGGAGTATATCGCGGCCAGCTTTGGAATTATCCTCAGCCAACTCAAGTTATGATGGCGCCGCCGCTGCGTGGCGGGAGGGAACTACAGTGCGCATCTCAAATGTTATTAAAGCCGTGGACCTGCACGCCTGCGGCGAGCCGGGGCGCGTCATCATCGGTGGAGTGCCCGATGTCCCCGGCAAAACAATGTTCGAGAAGAAAATATATCTCGAGACGAAATTTGACGCCCTGCGAAAACTCATGCTGCGCGAGCCGCGCGGCTACCCCGCGGCGAACTGCAACCTGATCCTGCCGCCCACGCGCCCCGAAGCCGACGCGGGCTTTGTCATCATGGAGCAGGTCGAATACCCGCCCATGTCCGGCACTAATACCATGTGCGTGGTGACCGCGCTCCTCGAAACCGGCATGGTTCCCGCGAGCGAACCCATCACGAAATTGACGCTTGATACCCCCGCCGGCCTCGTCTCCGTGGAAGCGGAGGTGCGCAACAAGAAAGTTGTTCGCGTCACGTTTGAAAATGTCCCTTCTTTCGCTGTCCACCTCGATAAAACCATCGAAGTCCGCGAACTCGGCTCCGTGCGCGTGGATGTCGCCTACGGCGGCATGTTCTACGTGATTGCCGATGCTGCCGCGCTCGGCCTGCGCCTCATCCCAGACGAAGGCCGCGACATTGTTCGCGTCGGCGAAATGGTGAAGGCCGCCGCGCGCGAGCAATTGCCTGCCGCGCATCCGGAGAATCCGGAAATTGCCGGTGTCAGCATCGCTCTCCTCTCCGGTGCGCCCACCAAGCCCGGCGCGCACGCCAAGAACGCTGTCGTGGTCAGCACCGGCCAGCTCGATTGGTCCCGCCCCGCCACCTGGACCGGCGCCATCGACCGCTCCCCCTGCGGCACGGGCACCTCAGCAAAGATGGCTGTGCTCCATGCAAAGGGGAAACTCGCGTTGAATCATGATTTTGTGCACGAAGGAATTCTCGGCACAACCTTCACCGGCCGTTTGATCCGCGAAACACAAGTCGGCCCCTACCGCGCCGTCGTGCCCACCATCAGCGGCCGCGCCTGGATCACCGGCTTCGCCGACTACTGCCTCGATCCCGAAGATCCATTCCCGGAAGGTTTCACCATCGGCGATATTTGGGGCGCGGCTTGAATCAACTTAGCGAACAAATCTAACAAGCTCAGGTACCCAATACGGGCGGTCAGTGTTGACAGCTTTCTTAAATCCCATCGTGGACAGTTCTGATTCAGTGACTCCTAAGTATGTAAAGTGGGGCAAGTCCCCATACACCGTTTGATACCACCCATGGTGCGTCAAGATCTCGCGGACCCCCGAATCGTTATATTCATTAATATCCAGCGCTAGCATGGAAAGATGTTGTGACGCTCCTGGCGGAGCCACTGAAGCGAAAACGAAATTATCGAAATTGAGGTTGAAGAAGAGCCCTTGTTCCTCCAGGTGTAGTATTTCGCCAAATTGCACCATGGGCGCGAGCGCCGCAATCCGTTTTGCTTCGGCGGCGTCGAGCTTGCCCGCCGCGACCCAATGCGCGAGACCTGGTTTCACTCGGCTCTTCCAAAGCCTCAGGGTGTCCGCATAACTACGGCGTGATGCGTCTTTCCCGCGCGGCGTAATATCCATGCCGCTCGCTATCGCTTCCTTTCTCGCTTTCAGAAATGCCGTCATGGCCGGAACTTGTAGCTCGACAATGATCCCCTTGATCTGGTCCCGCTCAGTTTTCACACTCGATTGCCACCGCTGAACGGTATCTTCGTCTGGAAAAATGATTACAGGTGGTGGTGTTGCGCCTCCCCTGACCATCAGCACGGCCCCATAATTTGCCAACAGCAGCTTCAAGACCTTTTCTTCCACAGGTGGAAATTGAAAACTTTGAGGTATGTGAGCTCCAAACGGCCCCAGATCAATCTTGGGTGCGAAAGGAATTGGGGCCTGATTCGCGCTCGAATCTGTCGCCCCCTTCTCGTTGCATCCCACTCCACACGAAACCCCAATCAACGCCGCCGCAACCCACGCTCTTGTGACTTTTTTCATTGCGGAAACTCTGCCCGTCGCTGAATTGTAACTTGTCGCCACGCGCCGCCCTAGCGCCCTTGTGCTTTCCAGTACAGCCCCATCTCCCATTTCAATCGCCACATTCCACTCGCGCTATGCTGGAAGTGTCATGGCTGCTGCCGTCAAAACTCACGCCGCCCAATTCGTCTGGAGCTACCTCCTCGCGCCGTTCCTCGCCTTCCTCCCCTCGCGGTGGCGCGACATGTGGTTCATTGATCATCATATCCACTGGCGGACCGCCACGATTATTTCGGGACTCTTGCAGTTCTTCCTTGCGCCAATTCTGCTTCTGCTCTGGGCCTCGGGCGAAGTCTGCTCTCTCGCAACAGCGCTAGGCTTTGGTTGCGGCGGCGGCCCGACCCAAATGTTCTCTCTCGTTATTTTGGGTTTCAATCCCGTCACCTGGCTCCTCATCTACCTCATCTTTGAGGGCTTTGGCCGCGCCTTCGCCGCCGCCATGCTCGGGGAATCTCCTGGAACCTTGGTCCTGCTTGCCCCCGATTGGTTGTACCTGTTCCTCAAGCGCAAGTTTCGGCCTGCGCCCCCTCCCTTGCCCGACCTCATCACGCAGGACGACCTTCGCCCGGACTGGCAATTGAAAATCGAGGCGTCCCGCCGCAAGCGCGATTGGGAGGCCGGCCGCCTGCTGCGCTACGCCGGAAATTTCTATCGCATCGAATCCTGCGCGCAAGCAATTGGCCTGCGCCCCTGCATTTACCAGCTTCGCCGCCTTCCCGCCGGCGTCGCAAGCCGCAGCGTCATTCTTTATTCCCCGGAGACGCCCGCCGCGCCGCCTCAACTTTCCCCCGAACGGCGCTAATGCTCGTAAGGCAACATCGCCGCCCTTAACATCCCTCCGCAAACTTCCGCGAGCGGTTTATACTGGAATCCAGAGGATGGCCATGTCCGCCACCAAACCCCAGCATCCCACGCGCATTGAAACCGACAGCATGGGCAGCATCGCCGTCCCCGCCAATGTTTACTGGGGCGCGCAGACCGAACGCTCGCTCCTCCATTTCAATATCGGCCGCGACACCATGCCGCCGGAACTCATCCGCGCCTTCGGAATTTTGAAAAAGGCCGCCGCCATAGTGAATCAGGATTTGGGCAAACTCCCCGCGGACAAAGCCAGGCTGATCATCGCCGCGGCCGATGAAGTGATCTCCGGAAAACTCAGCGAAAATTTTCCCCTGCGCATCTGGCAGACCGGCAGTGGCACGCAGACAAACATGAACGTCAACGAAGTCATTTCCAACCGCGCCATCGAAATGGCCGGCGGCACCATGGGCTCCAAGAAGCCCATCCATCCGAATGATGACGTCAACATGTCGCAGTCCTCAAACGATACTTTTCCCACGGCCATGTACATCGCCGCCGCCGAGCGCGTCCATAACGCCCTGATCCCAGCTATCCAACAGGTTCACGACGCTATCGCCGCAAAGGCAAGACAATTTGAAAGTGTCGTGAAAATCGGCCGCACCCATTTGCAGGACGCTGTCCCGCTCACCTTCGGCCAGGAAATGGGCGGCTGGGCCAATTTGCTCTCGCGCGACCTCTCGCGTCTCACCGAATCGCTCGACGGCCTCTACGACCTCGCCATCGGCGGCACCGCCGTGGGCACCGGGCTCAACTCCCCGCCGGAATTTGCCGAACGCGCCGCGAAAAAAATTGCCGAGCTGACCGGTCTCCCGTTCCGCTCGCATCCCAACAAGTTCGCCGCCCTTTCCGCGCACGATGAACTCGTCTACGCCCACGGCGCCATTCACACGCTCGCCTGCTCGCTGATGAAAATCTCCAATGACATCCGCTGGCTCGCCTCCGGCCCGCGCTGCGGCCTCGGGGAACTGCGCATTCCTGAAAACGAGCCCGGCTCCAGCATCATGCCCGGCAAGGTGAACCCCACGCAGTGCGAGGCCATGACCATGGTCGCCGTGCAGGTCCATGGCAACAACGCCGCCATCGCCTTTGCCGGCTCGCAGGGAAATTTCGAGCTGAATGTCTTCAAGCCCGTCCTCATCCATAATTTCCTGCATTCCATCACGCTGATCAGCGACGCCTGCCACGGCTTCGTGGATTTCATGGTGAAGGGCATCGAACTCGACCGCGCCAAGATTGATTTCTACGTCAAGAATTCGTTGATGCTGGTCACCGCCCTCACTCCAAAAATCGGCTATGACAAATCCGCCAAGCTCGCGCACACGGCATTTGAAGAAGGCATCAGCCTCCGCGACGCCTGCCTCAAGCT